>NZ_JBZAYE010000074.1:0-19468 GCF_058244205.1 Variovorax sp. 20P10.2.4 | reverse complement strand
CGCGCCAGCGACACCTGCAGCAGCCTGCTGGCGGGCCGCATCGCCACGCCCACCGGATGGCTGGGCGAGGCCACGCGCGCTCGTGCCAGTTCGCCATGCAGGCGCAGTTCGATGTCGAAGGGGTAGGCCGCCACCGGGCTGTGCACGGGCGCCTGGTGCGGCTGCAGCCCGCCGTCGGCGACCGGGTCGCCGTAGCGCGGCGCGATCACCGTCGGGATCAGCAGGCGCAGGCCCTGCTGCTCGAAGGCCAGCGTCTGCGCATAGCGCAGGGTGACCACGCAGGCCTCCTGTGCCGCGAGGTTGCCGAGGTTCAGCGTGTAGCTGCGGTCGTGGTTCTTCTCCAGCATGATGGCCGCGTGGCCCTCGGCCAGCGCGCCTTCGTAGGCCGCCTCGGCCTCGGCCTTCTCGACCACCGTGCCGCACAGCTGCCGCTCGCCGAGCTTCACGTCGACGCCCAGCAGCACCGCGCCCCACGGCAGCGGAAAGCCGTAGACCACCTCGACGTTCGAGGCGCTCGGGTTGCGGAAGCGCTGCTCGACCGTCATCTCGAGCAGCACGCCGCGCAGGTCGCCGCTGGCCTTCACGCCTTCGAGCAGCATGCTGTCGCCGTTCGCGGTCGTCATGCGTGCATGTTCCTGATAGCTCATGGAATTTCCCTTTCCTGTGTCTTCAGTTCTTCTTCGGAACGTCGGCGGCGGGGCCGTCGACGGGGGAGGAGGCGCGAGCCGCGGCGAAGGCCGCCATCACGCCCTGGATGAAACCGCGCACCTGCTCCGGCGACAGCCCGGCCCGGCCGGGTTCGATCACCACCTCGACGCCGTCGGCCACCGTCAGGTGGCTGCGCACCTCCACCGAGCCGGCCATGCGCGGGCGCGCCGGCACCGGCGCCTCCTGGCCCTGCAGCAGCTCGCGGATGCGCTCGAGCGAGACGCCGGCCGCCGTCCACTTCCTGATCAGCAGCAACTGCTCGAGGTGGCGCGCGCCGTAGCGCGCCGCGCGGGTCTCGCCCTCGGGCCGGTCGACGATGCCGATCTGCACGTAGTAGCGCACCGTGCGCGGCGGCAGGTCGGCCAGCACGCACAGGTCCGCGAGCGCATAGGAGGCCGCCGGGGAGGGTGGGTTCGATTTCATACACTTGATTTAAACACAAGAACTGTTTTTATAAAAACGCACAAAAACCCGGCCCGCGAGGGCGCGCTAGCATCGACCGCATGAGCAAGCCTTCCACGACCCTGATCCACCACCCCTACGTGCCGCCCGCCACCTTCGATGCGCCCCAGCCCGGCGTCTACAAGGCCTCGACGGTGTTCTTCGCCGACGTGGCCGCGATGCGCGCGCGCGACTGGAAGACCAAGGCCGGCTACACCTACGGCCTGCACGGCACGCCCACCACCTTCACGCTCGAGGAGCGCCTGGCCACCCTCGAGGGCGGCACCGAATGCCTGCTGGTGCCCAGCGGCCTGGCGGCGATATCGCTCGTGGCCTTCGCCTTCCTCAAGACCGGCGACGAGGTGCTGATCCCCGACAACGCCTACGGCCCCAACAAGGCACTGGCCACCGGCGAGCTCGCGAACTTCGGCATCGCGTACCGCCTGTACGACGCCATGAACCCCGAGGACCTCGCGGCGAAGATCTCGCCGCGCACGAAGCTGGTGTGGCTCGAGGCCGCGGGCTCGGTGACGATGGAGTTCCCGGACCTGCCCGCGCTCGCGGCCGCCTGCCGCGCGCGCGGCGTGCTCAGCGCGCTCGACAACACCTGGGGCGCGGGCCTGGCCTTCGCGCCCTTCGACTTCAATGGCAGCGGGCAGGGCGTCGACATCTCGGTGCATGCGCTCACCAAGTACCCGAGCGGCGGCGGCGACGTGCTCATGGGCAGCGTGGTCACCCGCGACGAGCGGCTGCATCGCGCGCTCAAGCTCACCCACATGCGCATCGGCTTCGGCGTCGGCGTGGGCGATGTCGAGACGCTGCTGCGCTCGCTGCCGAGCATCGGGCTGCGCTACGCGGCGCACGACCGCGCGGCGCGCGAGCTCGCGCGCTGGCTCACCGACCGCGACGAGGTCGCGCAGGTGCTGCATCCGGCGATCGAGAGCTCGCCCGGCCACCGCCACTGGCGCGCGCTGTGCGGCGAGGCCGACCTCGCGGCGGGCCTGTTCTCGATCGTCTTCGACGAGCGCTACGGCACCGAGCAGGTCGACCGCTTCTGCGACAGCCTGCAGCTGTTCCGCCTCGGCTATTCGTGGGGCGGGCCGATCAGCCTGGTGGTGCCCTACGACATCGGCCTGATGCGCGACGCCAGTGTGGCGCCCTGGCCCTACAAGGGCACGCTGGTGCGCTTCTCGATCGGCCTGGAGGACGTGGACGACCTGCGCGCCGACCTGCAGCAGGCGCTGGCGCGGATGGCCTGACCGGCCTTCGCAGGAGGCGCTCCGGTTATCGCTTACAGTACCCCGACGCGCAGTCGTTCGACTGCTTCGCCTGAAGGAGAGATCAGTGGCAACACCGAATTACGGTTACGAGAAGCGGCAGAAAGAGCTGGCTCGCAAGAAGAAGAAGGAAGAAAAGCTCCGCGAAAAGGCGAACCGCAAGCTTTCCCCGAGCAGCGACGGCCTCGCGCCGGGCGATCCGGAAGACGACGTGGCCTCGCTCGAACGCGATCCGCCGACCGTTCCCGAACTGCCGACCAAGAACGGTTGAACGCTGCACCGTCCGGATTCTTTCCGTTCTGAATGACGAAGCCGCTGGGGGCCTGTCGGTCCCGCAGCGGCTTTTTGTTGGCGCGCGATCGGTGAAGGGCCCGGCCCTTCGGCCCTATTTGGCGGCGAGCAGCTTGCGCAGTTCGGGCCAGACGTTGTCGAGCAGTTGCGGCTGCGCCGCCGCCGTCGGATGGATGCGGTCGGCCTGGAACAGCGACATCGCATTCGGCGCATCGGCCACGCCCTTGAGCAGGAAGGGCACCAGCGCCGACCTCGTCGTGGCCGCCACCTTGGCGAACACCGCCTCGAAGCGCCGCGTGTAGTCGCCGCCGTAGTTGGGCGGCACCTGGATGCCCACGATCAGCACCTTGGCGCCCGCGGCCTGCGCGGACTGCGTGATCTGCAGCAGGTTGGCCTCGGTGTCCGTGAGCGGCAGGCCGCGCAGCGCGTCGTTGGCGCCGAGCTCGAGCACCACGTGGCTGGGCTTGTGCTGCGCCAGCAGCGCCGCGAAGCGCGCGCGTCCGCCCGAGCTGGTGTCGCCGCTGATGCTGGCGTTGACCACGGTGGCGTCGACTTTCTGCTGCGCGAGGCGCTTCTCGAGCAGCGGCACCCAGCCTTCGCCGCGCTTCAAGCCGTACTCGGCGCTCAGCGAATCGCCGAGCACCAGGATCACCGGCTTGCGCGCGGCGGCGCTCTGCGCCATCGCCCCACGCCATGCCCCGGAACTGCCGAGCGCGGCAGTGGTCAAGATAAAGTCACGTCGATTCAAAACCAAAGCCTTTCCATGTCCCAACCCCCGTCCCCAGCGATTGTCACCGTCGAGCATGTGTTCAAGTCCGTCACCGACTCGACCGGTACCCTGGACATTCTGCAGGACATCGATTTCACCCTCGGGGCACGGGAAACCGCGGCCATCGTGGGTGCCTCGGGGTCGGGCAAGAGCACCTTGCTGTCGATCGTCGCCGGGCTCGACACGCCCACGCGCGGCACTGTGAAGCTGGCCGGCGACGACATCTTCGCCATCGACGAGGACGACCGGGCCGCCTTGCGCGCGCAGCGCGTGGGCTTCGTGTTCCAGAGCTTCCAGCTGCTGGGCAACCTCAGCGCCCTCGAGAACGTGATGCTGCCGCTGGAACTGGCCAACCGCAAGGATGCCCGCAAGGCCGCGACCGAAATGCTCGGCCGCGTCGGCCTGGGCCAGCGGCTCAACCACTATCCCAAGGTGCTGTCGGGCGGCGAGCAGCAGCGCGTGGCGCTGGCGCGGGCCTTCGTGGTGCAGCCCGCCTTGCTGCTGGCCGACGAGCCCACGGGCAGCCTCGACTTCGCCACCGGCGAGCAGGTGATGCGGCTGATGTTCGACCTCAACCGCGAGCTCGGCACCACGCTCGTGCTGGTGACGCACGACCGCGGCATCGCGGCCCAGT
Organism: Variovorax sp. 20P10.2.4; assembly: GCF_058244205.1. Classification (NCBI taxonomy): domain Bacteria; kingdom Pseudomonadati; phylum Pseudomonadota; class Betaproteobacteria; order Burkholderiales; family Comamonadaceae; genus Variovorax; species Variovorax sp. 20P10.2.4. The sequence goes on along the minus strand of NZ_JBZAYE010000074.1, from coordinate 15,348 downwards.
GCGAGCGCCGCATCATGATCGAGGCCGGGCGCGTGATCCTCAACGAGAAGAACGCCGACGCGCCAGCCTGAAGGCTTCGGGTACAACCGGGCCTGCAGGAGGAGATTCAAGATGCAGGACGAGCTACCCCCCGATGCCCGACTCGCGCTGCAGCGCGGCAACCTGATCGAGGCCATCAAGATCGTGCGCGACCGCACCGGCCTCGGCCTCAAGGAGTCGAAGGAACTGGTCGAGCGGCATGCCAACGCGGTGGAGGGCGAACCCGCGCCCCAGACCGACGAATGGAACCGGCTGCTGAGCGGCGGCGCGCAGGGCCTGCCGGCCGAGGCGATCGCGGCGCTGGCGCAGGGCCGCAAGGTCGAGGCGGTGAAGATCGTGCGCGAGGCCACCGGCCTCGGCCTGGCCGAATCGCTGAAGCGGGTCGACGAGCACATGCATGGCGAGCGCGGCCAGTCCGCGGGGCAGGGCGCCTTCGACCCGATGGCCGAGCCCGGCCGCGTGCCTTCGGGCGGCGGCGTCAAGTGGCTGGCGATCGTGCTGGTGGTCGCCGTGGCGGCCGCCGTCTTCTTCTTCGTCAGCGCCTGAGCCCGATGATCGTTCCGCAGTTCTGGGCCGAAGGCCGCATCCAGGAACGCATCGACGGCCGCCAGCTCACGGTGCGCCGTTTCGGCTGGTCCGACGACAGCCCCGTGGCCGCGCAGGCCCATGCCGACCAGCGCACGCGCGAGGCCTTCGAGCGCATCGCCGGCGGCGAGAAGCTCGAGCGCCGCGAACGCAAGGTGGCCTACAACGGCGCCGACGGCATGCCGATCCGCGAGGAGATCGTCGAGCGCCATGGCGAGGACATCGTCACGCGCAACGGCTATGGCGCGCGCTGCCTCAACACGCCCGACGTGCTGTTCGTCGATGTCGACTTCGAGGACGCCCAACGCGGCAATGCGCGCGGGCTCACCGTCATCGGCGCTGCCCTCATCGGCGCGGTGGTCGCGGGCTATGCCAGCAAGTCGTGGGTGCTGGCCGTGGTGGCGGCCGTGCTGGTGGCGGGCTTCGGCTTCTGGCGCGTGCGCGCCGAGGGGCTGCGTCTGGCTGAACCCCAGAGCGATCCGCTCGCGGCCGTGCGCGCGCGCATCGAGCGCTTCATCCACCAGCATCCCGACTGGCATCTGCGGCTGTACCGCACCCCCGCGGGCCTGCGCGCGCTCGCCATGCACGATGTGTTCGCGCCGTCCGATGCCGCGGTCGCCGACGTCTTTCAGACCCTGGGCGCCGACAAGGTCTATGCGCGCATGTGCCGCAACCAGAACTGCTTTCGCGCGCGCGTGAGCGCCAAGCCCTGGCGCATCGGCATCGGCGATCCGATGCGGCCGCGCCCCGGCGTCTGGCCGGTGGCACCCGAGCGGCTCGCGCAGCGCGAGGCCTGGGTGGCGCGCTACGAGCAGATGGCCGACCGCTTCGCGGCCTGCGAGTACCTCGAGAGCGTGGGCAACCTGCAGCGGGTGCATCCGCGCGCGCTCGCGGTGCAGACGCTGCACGACGAACTGGCGCAGGCGCGCGGCGGCCTCCCGCTGGGCTGAGAGCGGGCGAGGGCGGCCTCCCTCGATAATCGCCGCATGTCTTCTCCCAAAGTGATCTTCGGCTTCCATGCCGTGGGCGTGCGCATCAAGACCGCCCCCAAGTCCGTGCTCGAGGTGCTGTTCGACGCCAGCCGGCGCGATGCGCGCATGAAACAGTTCATGGCGCGGGCCCAGGATGCCGGCGTGCGGCTGGTCGAGGCCGACGGTGCGCGGCTCGCCAAGCTCAGCGGCAGCCACGGCCACCAGGGCGTGGTGGCGCGCGTGGAGCCTGCCGCTCAGATCCATTCGCTCGACGAACTGCTCGAGGGCCTGGAGGAGGCCGGCACCGTGCCGCTGCTGCTGGTGCTCGACGGCGTGACCGATCCGCACAACCTCGGCGCCTGCCTGCGCGTGGCCGACGGCGCCGGCGCCCATGCGGTGATCGCGCCCAAGGACCATGCGGCCGGCATCAATGCCACCGTGGCCAAGGTGGCCAGCGGCGCGGCTGAGACGGTGCCCTATTTCATGGTGACCAACCTCGCGCGCACGCTCAACGAGCTCAAGGAGCGCAGCATCTGGTGCGTGGGCACCAGCGACGACGCGCCCGGCACCATCTACCAGAGCGACTTCAAGCGCCCGCTGGCGCTGGTGCTCGGTGCCGAGGGCGAGGGCATGCGCCAGCTCACGCGCAAGACCTGCGACGAGCTGGTCAGCATCCCGATGGCGGGCGCGGTCGAGAGCCTCAACGTCTCGGTCGCCAGCGGCGTGTGCCTCTACGAGGCGATGCGCCAGCGCGGCGCCTGAGCGCCGCGCCGCGGCCTCACTGGGACGGGTCCTTGCCGCGGGTGCGGCCCACGGCGCTGAAGATGCCGATGCCCAGCAGGATCAGCGAGCCGATGCCGATGTAGAGCGTGGGCACGCCGGCCACCGAGGCGCCCCAGATCAGGCCGGCCATGAAGATCAGAAAACCGATCATGTAGAGCGCGAACGACATGCGTGTTCCTCCGAAGCTGTGATGTCTCGCAGTATCTGGAGCGCGCCCGTCGCCCGCACCGGCCGGTGCCGCCTGCGGCTGTGGGAGCGGGCCTACCGCGGACGCAGGTCCTGGTCGGCCACCAGCAGGTAGCGGCAGCCTCCATCGCCCAGCGCCTGGAACACCAGCGCCCGGTCGACCCCGAAATCCAGGCAGTCGCCCGGTGCAAGCCGGAAGCGCTCCTCGCCATAGTCGACCTGCAGTTCGCCTTCGAGCAGCCACAGGCATTGGCGGTACGGCTTGCCGCTCCAGCGCGGATAGGCGACCCGCGCCGCGCGCGGCAGTTCGACCTCGACCAGCTCGATGCCGCCAGCTGTGCCGCGCTCGAGCACCTGCCGCCGCAGATAGCCCGCGCCCGGATCGCGCCACACCGCCTGCGCGGCGCGGGGGCGCAGGCGCTGTGGGTCCCGGCCTTCGTCGTCCTGCGTCAGCAATTGCGCCAGCGGCACGCCCAGCCCCGCGGCCAGCCGGCCCAGCAGCACGGCCGTGGGGCTGCTCTGCGCGCGCTCGACCTTGGAGATCATGGCCTTGCTCACGCCAGAGCGATCGGCCAGTTCCGCCAGGCTCAGGCCCTGAATCTGGCGCAACGCGGAGAGCCGACGGGCGATCAGCGCGTCGATGGGTTCGGCTGCTTCTGGGGCCTCGGGAGGTGCGTCGTTTCTCATAAGAGACTATTATTCTCCTATAGTAAACAACCGCGCAATGCTGCAAAGGAGCCCCATGCGCCTGATCCCCTGCACCGAGGAAGCCCACGCCGGCACCATCCTCGCGATCCTCAACGACGCCATCGTCACCTCGACCGCGCTCTACGACTACAAGCCGCGCACGCCCGAGCAGATGGCCGGCTGGTTCGCCACCAAGCGCGCCAACGGCTTCCCGGTGATCGGCGCGGTGGACGATGACGGCCGGCTCATGGGCTTCGCGAGCTACGGCACGTTCCGCGCCTTCCCGGCCTACAAGTACACGGTCGAGCACTCGGTGTACGTCGATGCCGCCGACCGCGGCAAGGGCCTGGGCCGCACGTTGCTCGAGGCGATCGTGGCCGAGGCGCAGGCGCGCGGGGTGCACGTGCTGGTCGGCGCCATCGACGCCCAGAACGCCGGCAGCATCGCGCTGCACGAGCGCCTGGGCTTCGAGCATGCGGGCACGGTGCGGCAGGCGGGCTTCAAGTTCGGCCGCTGGCTCGACGTGGCCTTCTACCAGCGCATCCTGGCCACGCCCGCCGAGCCGGTCGACGGCTGATCCTCAGTTCACGGCCCAGAAGCGCATCACCACCTCGGCCGGCCGGCGCACGCCGGCGCCGAGGAACAGCCGCTGCGTGATCCAGGCCAGCGCGGGCGAGGCGGTCTCGAAATGCGGCGTGCAGCGGAAATACACCTGCGCCGGATCGACCGGCTCGCCGCGCAGCAGCCGCGCCATGGTCTCGCGCGAGGCGCTGCGGATCGCGTGGTTCTGCACGTAGACGAGGTCGCCCGCATCGGTCTCGAGGCCGTAGCGCGCATCGAGCACCGAGAGGGTCTCGCCCACGATCAGTTGAAAGTCGCTGCCGCCCGGCAGCACGCGCGCGGTCCAGCCATGGCCTTGCGCCTGGCCGCCGGTGATCGGCACCACGCGGCGCAGGCCGCCCGGCCCCTGGCCCAGCACCTGGGGTGCGCCGACCTCCACGCGCAGGTCGGCGAAGTGCTCGAGCGAAGGCGCCGCGATGGCTTCGAAGTCGCTCATCGCAGCGTCCTCAGGCGGCCGCCTTGCCTTCTTCCTCGCTCGCGCGATCGAGCATCGCGATCGTGCCCGCGTCGAGCTTGAGCTGGGTGGCGGTCACCAGTTCGTCGAGCTGGGCGATCGAGGTCGCGCTCGCGATCGGCGCGGTCACCGAGGGGCGCGCGATCTGCCAGGCGATCGCCACCTGGCCCGGCTTGGCGTTGTACTGCTGGGCCACCTTGTCGAGCGCCTCGAGGATGCGCAGCCCGCGCGGGTTGAGGTACTTCTTGGTGGTGCTCGCGCCGCGCGCGCTCTTGGCCGCGTCGGCCTCGGTGCGGTACTTGCCGGTGAGGAAGCCGGCGGCCAGCGCATAGAAGTTGATCACGCCGACCTCGCGCTTCAGGCACAGCGGCTCGAGATCGTCCTCGAACACGGCGCGGTCGTAGAGGTTGTACAGCGGCTGCAGGCTCTCGTAGCGCGCGATGCCCAGGCGCTCGGAGACGTCGAGCGCCTCGGCCAGCCGCGGCGCCGTGAAGTTCGAGGCGCCGATGGCGCGCACCTTGCCGGCCTTCACGAGGTCGTCGAAGGCGCCCAGCGTGTCCTCGAGCGGCGTGTTGGCGTCGTCGTCGTGCGACTGGTAGAGGTCGATGTAGTCGGTCTGCAGGCGCTTGAGCGAAGCCTCGACCGCCTCGCGGATGTAGGCCGGCGAGAGCCCGACCTTGCCTTCGCCCATCGATTTGCCGAGCTTGGTGGCCAGCACCACGCGGCTGCGCTTGCCGCTCTGCTTGAGCCACTTGCCGATGATGGTTTCGGACTCGCCGCCGCTGTGGCCCGGCACCCAGTACGAGTAGACGTCGGCGGTGTCGACGAAGTTGAAGCCGGCATCGAGCCAGGCGTCGAGCAGCTTGAACGAGGCGGCCTCGTCGACGGTCCAGCCGAACACGTTGCCGCCGAAGGCGAGCGGGGACACCTGGAGGCCGGAGCGGCCGAGGGGGCGAAGTTGCGACATGGGAAAGCTCCTGAGGAAGGAAGAAGAGGGAGGAGGAAGGGGGCGAAGGTCAGACGAAACCGATGGCGCCGAGCGCCGCGCCGGCGCCCAGCAGCCACAGCAGATGGATACGCGTGCGCCAGACGATGAGCGCGGCCACGCCGGTCAGGATCCACAGGTGCCAGGCCGGTGCGTTGCCCACGTGGTTGCCGGCGGCCAGCACCCAGCCGGTGGCGATCAGCAGGCCCACCACCACCGGCGCCATGCCCTGCTTGAAGGCGCGCACGCCGCGGCGGGTGCGGTTGCGGTGGCCCCAGCGGGTGGCGAAGTAGGTGAGGGTGGTGCTCGGCAGCATGATGCCGACCATGGTCACGGCCAGCCCGAACAGGCCGAGCAGCCAGGCCGAGGGCCCGGCGCCGATGCCGCCGCCCGCGTTGAGTCCGACGTTCCAGCCCATCAGCCCGACGAACAGCACGTTGGGCCCGGGCGCGGCCTGCGCGATGGCCACCGAGGAGGTGAACTGCGCATCGGTGAGCCAGCCGTGCTGCGCCACCAGGTAGCGGTGCATGTCGGGCACGGTGGTGATGGCGCCGCTGATCGAGAGCATCGACAGCAGCATGTATTGGCCGAACAGGGCGAGCCAGTCGTGCCAGTGCATGACGATGTTCATGGCTCGATCTTCTTCCAGGTCCAGCCGCAGGCCACGCCGCCGAGCACCAGCAGCACCCAGCCCAGCGGGATGCGCGCCCAGGCGATGGCGCCGAACACCAGCGCCACGAACGCCAGGCAGGTGGCGAAGCCCAGCGGATGCTTGCGCAGTTGCGGGATCAGCTTGATGCCGGTGGCCGCGATCAGCCCGCCCGACACCGCGCCCATGCCGCGCAGCGCGCCCGCGACCTGCGGGTTGCCCGCGTAGTGCGCGTAGAGCACCGCGAGCGCGAGGATCACGAACAGCGGCACCGTGAGCATGCCGGCCACCGCGGCGAGCGCGCCGCGCAGGCCGAAGTAGCGGTCGCCGATCATCAGCGCGAGGTTGATCACGTTGGGCCCCGGCATCACCTGGGCCACGGCCCAGTCCTCGAGGAACTGCTCGGGCGTGAGCCACTTCTTCTTCTCGACCATCTCGCGCTGCACGATGGCCAGCACGCCGCCGAAGCCCTGCAGCGCCAGGAAGGTGAATGACACGAAGAGGTCGCGCGGCGACTGCGGGTGCGAGGGCGCGGACGGCGCCGCCGCGCCGGAGGCTGGGGGAGACGGTTGCATGTTTGAGCGATTATCGTAGGCAGACGGCAAGATGCCGGGTGCCGCTCCGACAGGACGGTGCCGCCACCGACAGGAGACTTTCCGCCATGTATTTGCGACCCCTCTTCGACCTCTGCCGCCGCGCCGTCGCCTCCTGGTCGAACGACTACGCCCCGAGCATGGGTGCCGCGCTCGCCTACTACACCGTGTTCTCGATCGCGCCGCTGCTGCTGATCGTGATCGCCGTCGCCGGGCTGGTGTTCGGGCAGGAGGCCGCGCGCGGCGAGATCCTCGCGCAGCTCTCGGGCCTGATGGGCGAGCAGGGCGCGGCCGCGGTGCAGAGCATGCTGCAGGCGGTCAACAAGCCGCGCGAGGGCATCGTCGCCACCCTGATCGGCATCGCGCTGCTGGTGGTCGGCGCCACCACCGTGTTCGGCGAGCTGCAGGACGCGCTCGACCGCATCTGGCGCGCCCCCGCGCGTGCCAAGAGCAGCGGCATCTTCAACCTGCTGCGCGTGCGCCTGCTGTCCTTCAGCATGGTGATGGGCATCGGCTTCCTCTTGATGGTGTCGCTGGTGGCGAGCGCCGCGCTGGCCGCGCTCGGCAAGTGGTGGTCGCCGATGTTCGGTGCCTGGGAGACGCTGGCCCAGTGGGTCAACTTCGGGTTCAGCTTCGGCATGGTCACCGTGATCTTCGCGATGATCTACAAGATCATGCCGCGCGCGAAGGTGCAGTGGCGCGACGTGTGGGTGGGCGCGGCGGTGACGGCGCTGCTGTTCACCATCGGCAAGCACCTGATCGGCCTGTACATCGGCAAGAGCAGCGTGGCCTCGGGCTACGGCGCCGCGGGCTCGCTGGTGGTGGTGCTGGTGTGGGTCTACTACTCGGCGCAGATCTTCCTGCTGGGCGCCGAGTTCACCTGGGTCTATGCGCGCAGCTACGGCTCGCTCAAGCACTCCGACGTCGGCATCGGCGCCGGCAAGGACGACCACGTGCCGGCGCGCACGCGCTCGGGCGGCGATCTCTGAACGCGCTCAGCCCTTGAAGCCACCCTCGGCGAGAAACGTCTCTTCCTCGGGCGTGCTCGCGCGGCCCAGCATCCGGTTGCGGTGCGGAAAGCGGCCGAAGCGCGCCACGATGTCCCGGTGCAGCACCGCGAAGCGCTGGGTGTTGGCATCGAGCGCGCTGCAGTGCACGACCGAGCGTTCCTGCTCGGCCAGCACTTCGGAGTGCATGAAGGGCATGTAGAAGAAAGGCCGCAGCACCTCCTCGAGCTGGCGGTCGAAGCCGGCTTCGACCGCATGGTGCGCGACGGCCAGCGCCTTGCCGTCGGTGGCCAGCATGTGGGCGTTGTCGCGCCAGGTGTTGCGCGGCAACTGGTCGAGCAGCACCAGCAGCGCGAGCGTGCCTTCGGCATCGTTCATCCAGGCATCGAGTTCGCCGCGCGCGGCGGCATGGTGGGCTTCGGCGAAGCGGCTGGCGAACTCGGCATCGAAGGCCTCGTCCTTGGCGAACCAGCGCTTGGGGCCGGCCTCGCGCCAGAACTGCACCACATCGCGGGCCGAGGGCAGGGTGGAGGACGGGGCGGAAGACGAAGAAGATTCGGTGGCGGAAATCATCGCGGCATTGTCTTCTTTCAATCGGCTTTCAATGCCAGGGCTGGCGCCGCGTGCACGGCGAATTCGGGGTGGTGGCCGACAAGGGATTGCGAATGCCCTGCCTATGCTGGTCCGCATCCATTCACGATCAGGAGACTTCCCATGAACCGATACGGCACCCTCTTGCGCGCCGCCCTCGTCGCCGGCGCGGCCAGCGCGGCACTGGCCGGCTGCGGCATGATGTCCAAGGCCAATGTCGCGAGCTTCAGCGGCACCATGAACGCGGCCAGCGAGGTGCCACCGAACATGACGCGCGGCAGCGGCATGGCCGAGGCCTGGCTCAACCGCGACACCAACGTCCTCAAGTACAAGATCACCTACACGGGCCTCAGTGGCCCGGCCACCGCGGCCCACTTCCATGGCCCGGCACCGGCCGGCGCCAATGCCGGCGTGGTGCTGCCGTTCTCGAACGCGGCCAGCCCGATCGAGGGCGAGGCCACGCTCACGCCGGCGCAGGCCGCCGACCTCAGCGCGGGCAAGTGGTACGCCAACGTCCACACGGCCGCGAATCCGGGCGGCGAGATCCGCGGGCAATTGCTGCCGAAGATGTGAAACAGGTCCGCTGAACGCGGCTTCGAGTGCCCCCTGGTCAGTCGGGGGTCACGGGGCTGATGTCAAATGGCCGCATGACGACGTCCCCGAAGAAGCCCCGTTCCTCCTCTGTCCCGACTCCCTCCCGTTCCCCGTCTCCCCCCGCCCGCCGCAAGAGCCAGGCCGCTTCCGCGGCGCGCAAGCTCGAAGCCTTCGCGGCGCGGCGCGAGGACATGCGCTCCGCGCGCAAGGCGCTGGTGCTGCAGGGCGGCGGCGCGCTCGGTGCCTACCAGGCCGGGGTCTACGCGGCGCTCAGCGAGACCGAGCTGCAGCCGCACTGGATCGCGGGCGTGTCGATCGGCGCGATCAATGCCGCGCTGATCGCGGGCAACGCACCCGAGCACCGCGTCGACCGGCTGCGCGAGTTCTGGCATCTCGTGTCCTCGGGCCCCTCGCAGCGCCTGCCGTCGTGGTTCGGCGACCGCAGCACGCAGAACCAGTGGAGCGCGGCCATGGCCTCGCTGGTGGGCATTCCCGGCTTCTTCGAGCCGCGCTATTCGCCGGCCCTGCTGCTCGGCGGCGTGGCGCCGCTGCTGAGCTACTACGACACCTCGCCGCTGAAGGCCACGCTCGAGCGCCTGGTCGACTTCGACCGCATCAACCACTGCGAGGCGCGCTTCAGCGTGGGCGCGGTCAACGTGCGCACCGGCAACTCGGTGTACTTCGACAACACGCGCCAGCGCATCGGCCCCGAGCACATCATGGCCAGCGGCGCGCTGCCGCCGGGCTTCGCGCCGGTGCACATCGACGGCGACGACTACTGGGACGGCGGCATCGTCTCGAACACGCCGCTGCAGTACGTGCTCGACCTGCATCCGCGCAGCGAGCCGCTGGTGGTGCTGCAGGTCGACCTGTTCAATGCGCGCGGCGAGATGCCGCACACGCTGTCGGGCGTGATGGAGCGGCAGAAGGACATCACCTATTCGAGCCGCACGCGCATGAACACCGATGCGCTCGCGGCCAACATGAACCTGCAGCAGGCGATCGCCGACCTGATCGAGAAGCTGCCGCCGCACCTGCGCCGCGATCCCGCGGTCGAGGCGGTGCAGGCCGAGCTCACGCACCACCCGATCGACATCTTCCACCTGATCTACCGCGACAAGCCCTACGAGCTCGAGTCGAAGGACTACGAGTTCTCGCGCGCGGCGGTCGAGGAGCACTGGGAGTCGGGCGCGCGCGACATGCGCCGCGTGCTCGCGCATCCCGAGACGCTGCGCAGCGACGCCGCGGTCAACGGCGTCACCACCTTCGACCTCGGCGAGGGCGGCAGCGGCCGCGTGAAGCGGCCCGGTCTGTCACGCTGACGAGAAGAATCGCCCTCACGATTCAGCCCCGGCTAAGAAACCGGCACGAGACTGGTTGCCGGATTCAAGATGCTTCAAAGGAGGAATGTCGTGAACATTGAAGACGTGCGGCGCCAGGCTTTCGCCATGCCGCTGACCAGCCCCGCCTTTCCGCCCGGACCGTACCGCTTCATGCGGCGCGAGTTCATGGTGATCACCTACCGCACCGACCTCGACGCCTTGCGCGCCGTGGTGCCCGAGCCGCTCGAGGTGGTCGAGCCGCTCGTCAAGTACGAGTTCATCCGCATGCCCGACTCCACCGGCTTCGGCGACTACACCGAGTCGGGCCAGGTCATCCCGGTGCAGCTGCGCACCGCGCGCGGCCTCGAGCAGGGCGCCTACGTGCATGCGATGTACCTCAACGACCATCCGCCGATCGCGGGCGGGCGCGAGCTCTGGGGCTTTCCGAAGAAGCTGGCCTCGCCGCAGTTCGACTACGAGACCGACACCATCGTCGGCACCCTCGACTACGGCAAGCTGCGCGTGGCCAAGGCCACCATGGGCTTCAAGCACCGCGCGCTCGAGCCCGGCCCGATCCTTGCAGGCATCGCGCAGCCCAACTTCCTGCTCAAGATCATTCCGCACGTGGATGGCACGCCGCGCATCTGCGAGCTGGTGCGCTACCACATGGTCGACGTCACGCTGCACGGCGCCTGGACCGGCCCGGCCTCGCTCGAGCTGCATCCGCATGCGCTCGCGCCGGTGGCCGAGCTGCCGGTGCGCAAGGTCGAATCGGCCGTGCACTACATCGCCGACATGACGCTCGCGCTCGGCACGGTCGAGCTCGACTACCTCGCTGCTTCCTCTTCTTCGTCTTCTTCGCAACCCTAACCCAAGGAACCACCATGCAACTCAAGGACAAGGTCGCCTACATCACCGGCTCGGCCAGCGGCATCGGCAAGGAGATCGCGATCCTCTTCGCGCAGGAAGGCGCGAAGATCGTCATCGCCGACCTCAACAAGGACGCCGCCGACGCCACCGCGGCCGAGCTCAAGGCCACGGGCGCGCAGGCCATCGGCGTGGCGGTCGACGTGACCAACGAGGCGCAGGTCGACGCCTCGGTCGAGGAGGCCGCCAAGGCCTTCGGCGGCATCGACATCCTGGTGAGCAATGCCGGCATCCAGATCGTGCATCCGGTCGAGGAGTTCAGCTTCGCCGACTGGAAGAAGATGCTCGCGATCCACCTCGACGGCGCCTTCCTCACGACCAAGGCCTGCCTCAAGCACATGTATGCGCAGGGCCGCGGCGGCAGCGTGATCTACATGGGCTCGGTGCACTCGAAGGAAGCCTCGCTGCTCAAGGCCCCCTATGTGACGGCCAAGCACGGCCTGATCGGCCTCGCGAAGACGGTGGCCAAGGAAGGCGCCAAGCATGGCGTGCGCGCCAACGTGATCTGCCCGGGTTTCGTGCGCACGCCGCTGGTCGAGAAGCAGATCCCCGAGCAGGCCAAGACGCTGGGCATCAGCGAGCAGGAAGTCATCAAGAACGTGATGCTCAAGGAAACGGTGGATGGCGAATTCACCACCACCGACGACGTGGCGCGCGTGGCGCTGCTGTTCGCGGCCTTCCCGACCAACGCGCTCACCGGCCAGTCGCTGGTGGTGAGCCATGGCTGGTACATGCAGTAATCGCAGCCGCCTGCAGCGGCGCTAGAGCTTCAGCGACCAGGTCTCGCCGACCAGTTGCTGGCCGAAGCCCTCGTAGGCTTCGGTCTTCTCGAGTTCGAAGCCGCGCTTGGCGTAGATCGCACGCGCGGCCGTGAGGCAGCTGTTGGTCCACAGCACCATCTTGCGATAGCCCTTGGCGCGCGCGAAGGCGATGCATTCGTCGGTGAGCCGGCTGCCCAGGCCCAGGCCGCGCGCGGCGGGCGTGAGCAGCAGCAGCCGAAGCTGCGCGGTGGTGGCCGACTTGCGCACCACGAAGATCGCGCCCACGCGCTCGCCGTCGAGCTCGGCGATCCAGCCCTTTTCCCATTCGGGCTGGAACTTGCGGATGTACTGCGCCACGATCTCCGCGACCAGCGCCTCGAACTCGCTGTTCCAGCCGTACTCGCGCGCATAGAGCTCGCCGTGCTGCTGCACCACCCAGCCCATGTCGCCGGGCTTGGGATCGCGCAGCACCACGGTGCGCGTGGGTGCGCGCGGTGCCGCGGGGTCGAGCAGGCGCTCGATCCGTCCCATGGCCTCGACCACCTGTTCGCGTTCGCGCGGCGGCAGCGGCGCGAGCAGGGCGGCGGCTTCCTCGCGCGACTTCTGCTGCAGCGGCGCGAAGGCGGCATGGCCGGCCTCGGTCAGGGTCAGCAGGCTCTGGCGCGCATCGCGCGGGCTCGGCGAACGCACGATCCAGCCCTCGGTCTCGAAGCGCTTGAGGATGCGGCTCAGGTAGCCGCCGTCCAGGCCCAGTTCGCGCGCCAGATCGGTCGCGACCAGCGCGTCGCGGTGCGCGAGTTCGTAGAGCACGCGCACTTCGGTCAGCGGCAGCGCGCCGCCGAGGTAGGGCTCGAGCACGCCGGCCTGGCGCGTGAAGAAGCGGTTGAAACGGCGCACGGCCTTGACGGCGTCGACAGGAACAGCGGGAACGGCGGGGGATTCGGTGGTCGGCATGGCGCGACTATCCATCAATTGATTGACAAAAGCAAGCAATTGAATGACTGGAGCTTTCAATGGCCGCAGGGCAAAGCGGTGCCTTCCCTGGGCCGATGCCCCTAATCCCGAAGCCGCGCCACCGCTTTCACGGGACAGGAAGGGTGGAAAACCCTAAAATCGCGGGTTACCCATCGCAGCCGCATCTCTCGTTTCCGTTCGAGGCCGCCTGCCGCACCACCCCCATTTGATGAACGCCCCCGTCGACGTCTCCTTTTTCGCGCGCGCCGCCAAGCCGCTGACCAGCTACCGCAAGTACTGGGCAGCCCGCTTCGGCACGGCGAAGTTCCTGCCGACCTCGCGCCAGGAGATGGAGGCGCTCGGCTGGGACAGCTGCGACATCGTGATCGTCACCGGCGACGCCTACGTCGACCATCCGAGCTTCGGCATGGCGGTGATCGGCCGCATGCTCGAGGCGCAGGGCTTCCGCGTGGGCATCATCGCCCAGCCCGACTGGCAGAGCGCCGAGCCCTTCAAGGCGCTCGGCAAGCCGAACCTGTTCTTCGGCGTGACCGCCGGCAACATGGATTCGATGATCAACCGCTACACCGCGGACCGCAAGATTCGCAGCGACGACGCCTACACGCCCGGCGACGTCGGCGGTTCGCGGCCCGACCGCGCGGCCATCGTCTATTCGCAGCGCTGCAAGGAAGCCTGGAACGACGTGCCGATCGTGCTCGGCGGCATCGAAGGCAGCCTGCGCCGCATCGCCCACTACGACTACTGGCAGGACAAGGTCCGCCGCTCGATCGTGGTCGATTCCAAGTGCGACCTGCTGCTGTACGGCAACGCCGAGCGCGCCATCGTCGAGATCGCCCACCGCCTCGCCGCGCGCGAGCCGGTGCACCAGATCGACGACGTGCGCGGCACCGCCTACGTGCGCCGCGAAACGCCCGAGGGCTGGTTCGAGATCGATTCCACCAGCGTGGACGAGCCGGGCCGCGTCGAGGCGCACGTCAATCCCTACCTGATGGTCTCGGACCAAGCCAAGGCCAACGGCGCGAGCTGCGCGCGCGAGGACGAGGCCGAGGCGGTTGCGAAGGCGGCCGAGGTCGCCGGTTCGCCGGCAGCCTCCGCCGCGGTGGTCAACCCCGCCATCAAGCCGCTGCAGTTCGTGCCCAACCCCGCGCTGCAGGGCCGCGGCAAGACCAAGGTGCCGCCGCGCGACCGCTCGGTGATCCGCCTGCCCTCGTACGAGCAGGTGCGCGCCGACCCGGTGCTCTATGCGCATGCCAACCGCGTGCTGCACCTCGAGACCAACCCCGGCAATGCGCGCGCGCTGGTGCAGGCGCATGGCGAGGGCACGACCGCGCGCGACGTCTGGATCAACCCGCCGCCGATCCCGCTGACCACGGCCGAGATGGACCATGTGTTCGACCTGCCGTATGCGCGCAGCCCGCATCCGCGCTATGCCGACGAGAACGGCAGCCACGACGGCGCGACCAAGATCCCGGCCTGGGAGATGATCCGCTTCAGCGTGAACATCATGCGCGGCTGCTTCGGCGGCTGCACCTTCTGCTCGATCACCGAGCACGAGGGCCGGATCATCCAGAGCCGCTCGGAAGACTCGATCATCAAGGAGGTCGAGGCCATCCGCGACAGCGTGAAGGGCTTCACCGGCACCATCTCCGACCTCGGCGGCCCCACGGCCAACATGTACCGCATCGGCTGCAAGTCGCCCGAGATCGAGGCCGCCTGCCGCAAGCCGAGCTGCGTGTACCCGGGCATCTGCCAGAACCTCAACACCAACCACGATCCGCTGATCAAGATCTACCGCCGCGCGCGCGCGCTGCGCGGCATCAAGAAGATCCTGATCGGCTCGGGCCTGCGCTACGACCTCGCCGTGCAGTCGCCCGAGTACGTGAAGGAACTGGTGCAGCACCACGTGGGCGGCTACCTGAAGATCGCGCCCGAGCACACCGAGCAGGGCCCGCTCAGCAAGATGATGAAGCCCGGCATCGGCAGCTACGACAAGTTCAAGCAGATGTTCGAGAAGTACTCGGCCGAGGCGGGCAAGAAGCAGTACCTGATTCCGTACTTCATCGCCGCGCATCCCGGCACCAGCGACGAGGACATGATGAACCTCGCGATCTGGCTCAAGAAGAACGGCTTCCGTGCTGACCAGGTGCAGACCTTCTACCCGAGCCCGATGGCCACGGCCACGACCATGTACCACAGCAACCGCAACCCGCTGCGCAAGATCACGCGCGAGAGCGAAACGGTGGACATCGTGCGCGGCGAAAAGCGGCGCCGGCTGCACAAGGCCTTCCTGCGCTACCACGACGCCAACAACTGGCCGCTGCTGCGCGAGGCGCTCAAGGCCATGGGCCGCGCCGACCTGATCGGCAACGGCAAGCACCACCTGATCCCGACCTGGCAGCCGCTGACCGACGGCGGCTACACCAGCGCGCGCCGCAAGAATTCGACCAGCGCGCCCGCGACGAAGACCGCCAAGGCCGCGCCGTCGGTGAAGCTGCCGATGGTCAAGCCCTCGAAGGGCCGCATCCTCACGCAGCACACCGGGCTGCCGCCGCGCGACACCGGTTCGGGCCGCCCGTCGGCCAAGGCCGCCGGCGGCAAGCCCTCGGCGCGCAAGGTGC
>NZ_JBZAYE010000739.1:0-3296 GCF_058244205.1 Variovorax sp. 20P10.2.4 | reverse complement strand
CGCCCGGGGTTGTCGACCTGGAAGAACTCCTCGAACACCTGCTCGCGGTGCGCCGTGTCGATGCCCACGCCCGAATCGCGCACCTCGATGCGCCAGGCGGGCGCCGTGCCCGAGGGACCGCCGCGCGTGCGCCGCGCGCACACCAGCACCGTGCCGTGGGGCGTGTACTTGATCGCGTTGTCGACCAGGTTGCCGAGCAGCCGCGCGAGCATGCGCGCGTCGGCGCGCACCACCGCGGGCGTGGCGCGGATGCGCAGCACCAGCCCCTTGGTCTGTGCCAGCGCCGCGAAGCGCCCCTGCAGCGGCGCGAACAGCGTGGCCAGCCGCACCGGCTCGAAGCGCACCGGCGCCACGCCGCCGTCGAGCTGCGCGATGTCGAGCAGCGCGTCGATCGAGCCGCGCAGCGCATCGACGCTGTCGCGCATGAAGCGCAGGTTCTCGGCCGTGGGCGCGTGGCGCGTGTCGAGCGCGTCGACGAAGATCGCGAGCGCATGCATGGGCTGGCGCAGATCGTGGTTGGCGGCCGCGAAGATGCGCGCGCGCTGCGCCGCGAGCTGCGCCACGTGCTCGAGCTGGCGCGCCAGCGCATCGGCCAGCCGCGCGTTCTCGAAGCCGTTCTCGATCGAGCCCACGATCAGCCGGTTCTGCTTGCGCGCGTAGTGCAGCGCCGCCAGCAGCTGCGAGAGCGCGAGGCAGCCCATGATGACCGTCACGCTGCCGGGCTCGATCACCAGCCGCAGCGCAAGGCTCAGGAACACCGGCACGCTGAAGCACAGGGCCGCGAGCCACCACTGCGCGAGCGCCGCGATGATCACGCCGGTGACACCGCTCACGAAGAAGTACAAGAGCAGGATGTGCGCGAGATCGCCGCTCGGAAAGAACAGCCACGGCGCCAGCGCCCACACCACGCCCGGGAACAGCATGCGCAGCTCGAGGCGGCGGCGCGTGGCCCAGGCCGAGGCAGCATCGATCGCCTCCGGCGCGAGGCTGCGCAGGTGGCGATGCATGTGCCATTGCATGCCATGCACCAGCACGGCCCACACCAGCGTGCCCTTGTGGCCGGTGAGCACGAGGAAGGTGATCCAGAACACCGCGGCGGTGACGGCGGCCGACAACGGCGTGTCCATGGTGTCGACGATGTAGGCGCGCGCCAGGCTCCGGTCGACCAGCGGGTTCGGGTTGGGCGATTCGACCCAGTAGGCGCGCAGCCGCCGCAGCAGGCCAGCGGCCTGCGCGGACGAGCGCTCGGCGCTGGCGGGAGGCGTGGGCGGGGTCGGTGGCATGGCGGCTTCGCGGCCCATTCTGCCCGCGCCATGTGTCCTCCCATCGACCCGCGGGCATCCACCCTTGGCGTGCCGCTTGCTACCCGCTAACGTGGCGCCCCGGAGACCGGGGTGGACCACGAGCCGCCAACGCACACCATCGAGGAACAACGGCCATGTACCTGAGCGCTTCCGAACAGCAGGCCTTGCGCGGCGTGTTCACGCTGCTCGCGCGCGACGACGAGGGCGGCGAACGCGAGATCCGCGAGCGCCTCGGCCATGCGCTGCTCGGCCTGCTGCGGGCCGACCAGTTCGCCTCCTTCGTCTGGGACGCCGAGTGCGGCGGCTTCGGCTCGCGCGTGGCGATCAACATGGCGCCGGCCAACCTCGACACCTATGCGCAGTGGTACCAGCACCACGACCCGATCACCTTCGTGCTGCAGTCGCGCCGCCGCGCCACGCGCGTGACCGAGGTGATGCCGCAGCGCGAACTGATGCGCACGCCCTTCTTCAACGACTTCCTCGCGCGCGACGGCCTGCACTGGGGCCTGAACCTTCATGCCTTCGACGGCGAGCGCGCGCTCGGCGACCTGCGCATCTGGCGCCGCAAGGAGCGCGGCGATTTCGGCGCGCGCGAGACGCTGATGCTCGACCTGATCGAACCCGCGTTCGCGGGCGCGCTGCGGCGCGCGCAGCAACGCACCGGCGGCGCGGGAAGCACGGTGGCCTCACCCTGGGCCAGCCTCAGCGCGCGCGAGCAGCAGGTGGCACGCGCGGTGCGCGAAGGCCTCACCGACAAGGACATCGCGCGCCGCATGGCGGTGGGCGTGCCCACGGTGCGCACCTACCTGCGGCGCATCTTCGACAAGCTCGGCATCGAGCGCCGCTCGGCGCTCGCGGGCGTGCTGCCGCGCGATTGAAGAAATCGCGCACCGGCTTACTTCGCCGCCGGCAGCCGCCCCAGCAAGGGCTCGATCGCCAGGCCCAGCGCCAGCAGGCGGCGGTCGCTGCCCGCGGGACCGTCGAGCTCGAGCCCGATCGGCAGGCCGCTGGTCGCGCCCAGCGCCGAGGGCAGTTGCAGGCCCGGGATGCCGGCGTTGCTGCCGGGGTCGGTGTTCTGGATCAGCGCGCCGAAGTTCTCGGGGCTGCTGGCCTCGGGCGCGGCCAGCAGCGCCACCTGCGGCACGGTCGGGAACACCAGCGCGTCGAGCCGGTGCTTCGTGAAGGTGTCGCGGTAGAGCTTCTGCAGCGCCGGCCGCGCCACGCGCATCGCGTGGTCGTAGGCCGGCTTGGCGTCGACCGTGCCGTTCGCGGCCGGCAGCTTGCGCGGCAGCACCAGGCCGTCGAAGGTGCCCTTGACGTCGGGGCTCGCGATGCCCGCGGCGAGCTGCTTCAGGTCGATGCCCGTGTCGTACTTCGCGAGGTAGGCCGCCATGTCGTCGTTCGCCTCGTAGAGCGCGACCGGGAAGCCCACCGCGCCGTTGAGCTCGCCGAGCTTCGGCATCTCGAGCTCGACCAGCGTGACGCCGGCCGCGCGCAGCTTGGCCAGCGCGGCATCGGTGGCGGCTCGGGTGTCGGCATCGAGGTTGGCGAAGAAGGCCGGCACCACGCCGAGCCGCACGCGCTTCAGGTCGGCGGGACGCACCGCCGCGCCGCCCGCGATCGCGCGGTCGAGCAGCACCAGGTCGGCCACCGACAGCGCCATCGGGCCGGCGGTGTCGCGCGTGTGCGAGATCGGCGCGATGCCCTGCTGCGGATAGCGGCCCATCGAGGGCCGCAGCGACGCGCAGCCGTTGAAGGCGCAGGGAATGCGCACCGAGCCGCCGGTGTCGGTGCCCAGCGCGGCCGACACCATGCGCGCGCCGAGCGCCGCGCCGTTGCCCGACGAGGAACCGCCCGCGATGCGGCGCGGGTCGTAGGCATTGCGCACGCCGACCTCGGGGCCCGAGGGGAAGGCCGGGTTGTAGCCGGTGACGCCGAAGGCCAGCTCGTGCATGTGGGTCTTGCCCAGCACGATGGCGCCGGCCGCGCGCA
>NZ_JBZAYE010000738.1:0-3308 GCF_058244205.1 Variovorax sp. 20P10.2.4 | reverse complement strand
AGGACAGCATGCCCACGTCGGGCATGGTGGTCTTGGTCACGAGCACCGTGCCGTCCTCCTTGAGGCGCGCGGCGGGTGGCGAGTCCTGCGCCATCGGCACCAGCGGATAGGCGGCGGTGCCCAGCGGCATCGGGTCGCCCGCGGTCGCGAGGTTGTCCTTGATGGTCACGGGCACGCCGTCGAGCGCGCCGCGCTGCGTGCCGGCGAGCCAGCGCGCTTCGGAGGCGCGCGCCTGCTCGAGCGCGAGCTCGGGGCGGAACAGCCAGGTGGCGCAGAGCTTGGGCTCGAGCGCCTCGATGCGCGCATTGACCGAGCGCGCCACCTCGACCGGCGAGAGTTCGCGGCGCGCGTAGGCGGCGACCAGCTCGGCCGCGCCGAGGTCGTACAGGTTCTTCGTCGTCATCGCATCAGCTCCACGAGATGGCCGCGAGGTCGTTCACCACGATCGGCATGCTGGGCCACAGGCCCTTGACTTCCTTGCGCGCGATGGTCGGGAACACGGCCTGGTAGAGGAAGCCGTTGACCGCGTCGGTCGCCAGCATCTTCTGCGCGTCGCCCAGCAGGTCGGCGCGGCGCTTCTTGTTCTCCTCGTTCTGGATCGCGACGTACAGGTCGCGGAACTTCTTCGAGTCGTAGCCCCAGTAGTAGTCGGTCTCGGTGTACTTCACGAGGTCGAAGGGCTCGACGTGCGCGACCATCGTGAGGTCGAAGTCGTGCGCGCCGCCGAAGGTGCCGCTGAGCCACTGGGCCCATTCCACGTTCTGGATCTTCACGTTGATGCCGATCTGCGCGAGCTGCGCGGCGATCACCTCGCCGCCCTGGCGCGCATACGACGGCGGCGGCAGCTGCAGGCGCAGCTCGAGCGGCGTCTTCACGCCGGCCTCGGCCAAGAGCTTCTTCGCCTTCTCGACGTCGAAGGGATTCATCGCGGTGGTGTCGATGAAGCCGGGCGCGCCCAGCGCGTAGTGGCTGCCGATGGGCTTGCCGAAGCCGTCGGCCGCGCCCTGCACGATCGCGTTGCGGTCGATCGCCGCCAGGATCGCGCGGCGCACGCGCACGTCGTCGAGCGGCTTCTTGCGGTTGTTGATGGTGAGGATCACCTTGCCGCGCGTGCCGACCTCGATCACCTGGAAGCGGTTGTTGCCCTTGAACTGGCTCACCGAGCGCGTGCCCGCGCGCGGGAAGATGTCGATGTCGCCCGACAGCAGCGCGGCGGTCTGGGCCGCGGTGTCCGACATGAAGCGGAACACGAAGCGCTCGATCTTGGCCTGCGCGGGATCGCGGTAGGTGGTGGACTTGACCAGCGTGCACGAGGCGCCGCGCTGCCAGCCGCCGAGCTTGTAGGGGCCGGTGCCCACGGGCTGCGTGGCATTGGTGTCGGCGCTCTTGGGCTCGACCAGGCAGGCGGTGGACTGGCCCAGCATGAAGGGCAGGTCGGGATTGGGCAGCGTGCTGTTCACGCCCACCGTGTGCTCGTCGAGCACCACGGTGCCGATCTCGCTGAAGAAGCGCTTGTCCTTGTTGGTGCTCTTGGCGTTGCCCGCGCGGTCGAAGGAGAACTTCACGACCGAGGCGTTGAAGGGCTCGCCGTTCTGGAACTTGACGCCGCGCTTGAGCTTGAAGACGAAGGTCTTCATGTCGGGCGAGGAGGTCCAGCTCTCGGCCAGCATCGGCGTCACCGAGCCGTCGGCGTTGACCTTGGTCAGCGTCTCGAAGATGTTGTACTGCGTGATCTCGGCGATGGCCGAGGCCGCGCCCGTGGTCGGGTCCAGGCCCGGCGGTTCGAGTGGCATGCCGATGGTCAGCGTGTTCTTGCCGGCCTGCGCGCGCGCCTGCGGCAGGAAGACGCCCGGGATGGCCGCGGCCATGGCGGACGTCATGAGGGTGCGACGCTTCAACATACTTCGATAGCTCCTGGAAAAGACAACAGAAAAAAATCAGTGGGCCGGCGCCTGCAACACCGCGCCGAGCAGCGTGCGCGTGTACGGATGCTGGGCGTTGGCGAAGAGCTCCTGGGGCGTTCCGCGCTCGACGATCTGCCCCTTGAAGACCACGCACACTTCGTCGCACAGGTGGTTGACGACGGCGAGGTCATGGCTGATGAGCAGGTAGCTGATGCCGAACTGCTGCTGCAGGTCCTGCATGAGGTTGAGCACCTGGGCCTGCACGGAGACGTCCAGGGCGCTCACGGGCTCGTCGGCGACGATGAGCTTGGGGCGGGTGATGAGGGCCCGGGCGATGGCGATGCGCTGGCGCTGGCCGCCCGAGAACTCGTGTGGGTACTTGTCGAGGTCGGTGGGGCGCAGGCCCACGGCGGCGAGGGACTCGGCGGCGCGCTCGCGCTGCTCCTTCTTCGAGACCTGAGCCAGTGCTTCGAGCGGCTCGGCCACGATGCGCGCGACCGTCTGGCGCGGGTCGAGCGAACCGTAGGGGTCCTGGAACACCATCTGGAAGTCGCGACGGGCGGTGCGCAGTTCGTCTCTTGAGAGGGCATGCAGTTCGCGCCCTTCGAGCTTCACGCTGCCCGAGGTGGGCTTGTCCAGCGCCATCACGAGGCGTGCGATGGTCGACTTGCCCGAACCGGACTCCCCGACGATCCCCACGCTGCGCCCGGCCTGCACCTCGAAGCTCACGCCGTTGAGCGCCTTGACGGTGGGCGGCGGGCCCAGCAGCTTCTCGCGCGGTAGCGCGTAGTGGCGTACGAGGTCGGTGACCTGCAGCAGCGGTGTCTTCGTTTGCGTCATGCCACGGCCTCCGCTTCGATCTCGTCGAGTCGGATGCAACGCACCGCATGGTCATCGGGCAGCATCACCGCGGGTGGCCGCGTCGACTGGCAGGCATCGACCGTGTAGCTGCAGCGCCCCGCGAACGGACAGCCCGCGGGCAGGTCCACCAGCTCGGGCACGCTGCCGCGAATCGTCGCGAGCCGCTGCCCCTTCGGCGCCCCGATCACCGGCCGCGCCGCGAACAGCCCCTTGGTATACGGATGCGCCCGGTTCGCGAAGAGCGCCCGCGTGGGCCCGCTCTCCACCACGCTGCCGCCGTACATCACGAGCATGCGCTGCACGCTGTTGGCGATCACGCCCAGGTCGTGCGAGATCAGGATCAGCGCCATGCCCATCTCGGCCACCAGGTTCTGGATCAGGTCGAGCACCTGCTTCTGGATGGTCACGTCCAGGGCGGTGGTGGGTTCGTCGGCGATCAGCAGGTCGGGCCCGCAGGCCAGCGCCATGGCGATGCCGATGCGCTGGCGCTGGCCGCCCGAGAACTGGTGTGGATAGGCATCCAGGCGCGAGGCCGCGTCGGGG
>NZ_JBZAYE010000737.1:0-3310 GCF_058244205.1 Variovorax sp. 20P10.2.4 | reverse complement strand
CTGCCCGACGGCGACGGCGTCTCGCTGATCCGCGACGTGCGCGGCTGGTCGGCGGTGCCGATCATCGTGCTGTCGGCGCGCAGCGACGAGGCCGACAAGATCGCGGCGCTCGACGCCGGCGCCGACGACTACCTGACCAAGCCCTTCGGCACCGGCGAACTGCTCGCGCGCGTGCGCGCCAACCTGCGGCGCCCGCGCGCGGCCAGCAGCGAGGAGGTGCCCGAGGCGCTGTTCCGCTTCGGCGAGATCGAGCTGGACCGCGCCTCGCGCATCGTGCGCCGCGCGGGTGCCGAGGTGCATCTCACGCCGACCGAGTACCGGTTGCTGTCGGTGCTGGCCGCGAACGCGGGGCGCGTGCTGACGCAGCGCCAGCTGCTGCGCGAGGTCTGGGGGCCGTCGCACACGGACCAGAGCCACTACCTGCGGATCTACATGGGGCATCTGCGGCAGAAGCTCGAGGACGATCCGGCGCAGCCGCGGCATCTGCTGACGGAGACTGCGGTGGGGTATCGGCTGGTCGTGTAGGGCGCGTCTTTCTTGAAACCCGATGACGAGTCGGGGCGCGTGCACAGGACAGCGGGTACTTCCCTCCGCGAATGTCCCCCGGCCTTCGGCCTCCTCCTTTATTTCGCTGCGGGAAGCACCCACTGCCCTGTGCACGTGGGCGTAGCGGTGGTGCAGCCGGTTCGACGGCCGTGTCCAGGCTCACGTCGATGGGGTACTCCCCGCAGCGAAATAAAGGAGGAGCCGAAGGCGGGGGACATTCGCGGAGGGGAGTACCCCGTCGGCGTGAGCCCGTCCCAGTCCGTAAAGTGGCATCCGACCAACAAGCCAGACAACAAGGCTTGTCTTGATCGAAGAGCACACCCACAATCCGCCCCACCATGAAATTCACCCAAGCCATCGAAGCCGGCCTCACCGCCACCTGACATCGCCTTCGATCGCGTTCGGAAGGCGTTGCGCCTTCCGGTACTGAAAACCCCGGCAGGCCTGTCCTCCGGGGTTTTGTCTTTTCCGCCTCTCACTTCTTCTTCATCGCCATGCGTACCTACGACAAGCTGATCGCCACGATTCGCCTCCGCCGGAGCGTGGCTTCCGTGCGCCCGGGCTCCGGCCGCCGCATCAGCAGATTGCACGACACCGTTCGTCGCTAGCCCTCAGGCGAATCCTTTCCGCCTGGGGGCTGGCACATGCCCACCAGGCTCTCGAAGCCGTGCTTCGAGCCAGAGAAAGAAAGATTCGCCATGACCCACACACCCAGGAACCTGCGCAACATCGGCATCATTGCCCACGTCGACGCCGGCAAAACCACCACCACCGAACGCATCCTGTTCTACGCCGGCGAGAGCCATCGCATCGGCGACGTGAGCCGCGGCACCGCGCGCATGGACTTCGATGCGCAGGAGCGCAAGCGTGGCATCACCATCAGCAGCGCCGCCATCACGTTGCAGTGGAACGCGACCCAGATCAACCTGATCGACACGCCGGGCCACATCGATTTCAACATCGAGGTGAACCGCTCGCTGCGCGTGCTCGACGGGGCCGTGGTCGTGTTCGACGGCGTGGCCGGCGTGGAGCCGCAGACCGAGACCAACTGGCGCCTCGCGGACCGCTATCGCGTGCCGCGCATCGCCTTCGTCAACAAGCTCGACCGCCTGGGCGCGGACTTCCCGCGCGTGGTCGCGATGATGGAAGAACGCCTGGGCGTGAAGGCCGTGGCGGTGCAGTGGCCGATCGGCGCGGAAGGCGACTTCCGCGGCGTGGTCGACCTGCTGGGCCTGCGCGCGCTGGTCTGGGACCTCGACGATGCGAGCCAGCCGTACCGCGTGACCGAGGTGCCCGCCGAGCTGATGGCCACCGTGTTGCAACAGCGCGCGCGGCTGGTGGAGCTCGCCGTCGAGCAGGACGAGGCCGCGATGGGGGCCTACCTGAACGGCGAGGAGCTCCCGGCCGAGGTGCTGCGCGACTGCATCCGCAAGGGCGTGCTGGCCGGTGCCTTCGTGCCCGTGCTCGCGGGCTCGGCCTTCCGCAACCGCGGCGTGGAACCGCTGCTCGACGCCATCGTCGACTGGCTGCCGAAGCCCGGTGAGGTGGCGCTGCCCTGCGATCCGCAGGCGCCGTTCGCGGCGCTGGCGTTCAAGGTGGCCAGCGACGACCACGGCGCGATGGTGTTCGTGCGTGTCTACAGCGGCCGGTTGCGGCGCGGCGACAGCATGCTCGACGCCACCACCGGCCGCATCGAACGCGCGGCACGGCTGTACGAGGTGCAGGCGGGCGACCGCATCGAACGCGACGAACTGGTGGCCGGCGACATCGCCGGCATCGTCGGGCTGAAGGACACGCTGACCGGCCACACGCTGTGCGACCGGCAGCATCCGGTGCAGCTCGAACAGATCGGCGTGCCCGAGCCCGTGCTCCACGTCGCGATCGAGCCGAAGGCGCAGGCCGACCAGCAGGCGCTGGCGAAGGCGTTGCAGGTGCTGCTGCGCGAGGACCCGAGCCTGCGGCTGCGGCAGGACGCCGAGTCGGGCCAGACCATCGTGTCGGGCATGGGCGAGCTGCAGCTCGAGGTCTCGATCGAGAAGCTGCGCGAGCGCTTCGGCGTCGAAGTGTCGGTGGGACGGCCCCAGGTCGCCTGCCGTGAAACGGTATCGAAGGAAACGGAGGTGCACCATGTGCACAGGAAACAGAACGGCGGCCAGGGCCAGTTCGCGGAGCTGAGGCTGCGCATCGCCCCGCGCGGGCGCGGCGAAGGCATCGCGTTCGAGAACCGGGTGGTGGGCGGCGCGATCCCGCGCGAGTTCATCCCCGCGATCGAGGCCGGCATCCGCCGTGCCGCGCAATCGGGCGTGCTGGCCGGTTATCCCTGCGTGGACTTCGTGGCCACGCTGCTCGACGGCAGCCACCACGAACGCGACTCGTCGGCGATGGCCTTCGAGTTCGCGGCCGCCGCGGCCTTCCGCGAAGCGGCGGCGCAGGCCGGACCGCAGTTGCTCGAGCCGGTGATGGCCGTGGAAGTGACCACGCCCGCCGAGCACGTGGGCGACTGCATCGGCGACCTGCACCGGCGGCGTGGCATGGTGCGCGGCCAGGCGATGCGCGGCAACGCGATCGTGGTCGAGGCCCATGTGCCGCTGGCGCGGATGTTCGGCTACATCGGCAACCTGCGCGCGCTGTCCTCGGGCCGCGCGCAGTACGCGATGCAGTTCGACCACTACGCCGTGGTGCCCGCGGGCGAAATGGCCGCCCTCGTGAAACGTTGACGGCCCCAGAGGGCGACCCGCGAGGGTCGCCCTTTTTTTCGTCTATC
>NZ_JBZAYE010000736.1:0-3318 GCF_058244205.1 Variovorax sp. 20P10.2.4 | reverse complement strand
CTGCTGCTCGACGAGCCGATGGCCGGCATGGGCCCCGACGAGTCGGCGCGCATGGTCGACCTGATCGAGTCGCTGCGCGCCTCGATGGCGATCCTGCTGATCGAGCACGACATGGACGCGGTGTTCCGCCTCGCCAGCCGGCTCACGGTGCTGGTGCAGGGCCGCGTGCTGATGAGCGGCACGGCCGACGAGGTGCGCGGGCATCCCGACGTGCAGGCGGTCTACCTGGGCACCGAAGCGGAAGGTCACGCATGAGCGCCGCGCCGGGCCGCCCCAAGCAAGCTCGCACCGCAGTGCGAAGCACGAAGGTACTTCAATGAACTCGACGACATTGCTGGAAGCCAGCGCCATCGAGGCCGGTTATGGCGCGAGCCAGGTGCTGTTCGGCATCGACCTGCGCATCGGCGCGGGCGAGGTGCTCGCGCTGCTGGGCCGCAACGGCATGGGCAAGAGCACCCTGCTCAAGGTCATCACCGGCATGCTCGCGCCGATGCGCGGCGAGCTGCGCTTCGGCGGCGCGGCCATCGGCGGCCACAAGCCCGACGCCATCGCGCGCCGCGGCGTGGCCATCGTGCCCGAGGGCCGGCACGTGTTCCCCAATCTCAGCGTGGACGAGCACCTGCGCGCCTTCGCGCGCCCGCGCCCCGGCAGCGCGCCGCGCTGGACCGTCGAGGCGCTGTACGGCCTGTTCCCGCGCCTCGCGGAGCGCAAGACCAACGCGGGCAACCAGCTCTCGGGCGGCGAGCAGCAGATGCTGGCGATCGCGCGCGCGCTGTCCACGCATCCGCGCCTCTTGATCCTCGACGAGGCCACCGAAGGCCTCGCGCCCGTGATCCGCGAGGAGATCTGGCACTGCATCGCCACGCTCAAGTCGGAGGGCGAGGCGATCCTGGTGGTCGACAAGTATGTGCAGCGCCTGCTGCCGCTGGCCGACCGGCACGTGATCCTCGAGCGCGGGCGCGTGGTGTGGCAGGGCGACTCGGCCGCGCTCGATGCCGACCGCTCGCTGTGGACGCGCTACCTGGGCGTGTAGGCGGCGTTCATCCGGGCGGACGGCAGGCCAGGAAGCTGGCCCAGCGCACGTCCTCGCGGCCGATCCACTGCCGCTCCCAATCCAGTCGCAGCCCGGCCGCCGCGAGCTGCGCGGCGAACAGGTCGCGGTCCCAGTACACGGTCTGGTAGTCGCCGTTGGTCTCGCCCTCGCCGATGCGCATGCCCGCGAGGAAGGCGCCGCCGGGCGCGAGCGCGTCGAACACCTTGCGCAGCACCGGCGCGATCTGCGCGCGATCGACATGGATCAGCACGGCCATCGCGAGGATGGCGTCATAGGGCCCGCCCAGCGGGTCGGTGACCACATTGAGCAGCGCGCCCTGCTTGCCGCGCTCGGCCTGCAGGTCGAGAAAGGCCTGCGTCGCATCGGTGCGCCTGACGATCACGCCCAGCGATTCGACGAAGTCGGCATCGCGCCCCGTGCCCGAGCCGACCTCGAGCACGCTGCCGCCCGCGGGCATGCACGCCACCATGCGGCGCAGCGCGTCCTCGATCTCGGGCGGCGGATGGTCCGCCACGATCGCGTCGTAGTCGCGCGCGGACGCCTCGTAGGACTGGAGCGTGCGCTGCATGCTGTCGAGCACCGGGGCGGGGATGTCCATGGGAGCCTTTCCGGTCCATCGGGCGCCGACGGAACGCGCAAAGGCTAGGCCCAAGGCCGCCCCTTGCTCACGGGGCAATCACTTAGAACCCCTGCATGACACCGGGCACGCGCCGCACCGGTCGCAGGGTGCGCAAGGCCAGCGTCAGCACGACCGCGGCGCAGCCGGCGATGCCCCCCACCATCGGCAGCGGCGTGCCGTCGGCAAACGGCGCGACCAGCGCCACCATCACCGCGCCGCCCGCGAAGTTCATCGTGCCGATCAGCGCCGAGGCCGTGCCCGCGAGCGCGGCATGGCCTTCCATCGCGAGCACGAAGGCCGCGGGCACGATCAGGCCGTTGAGGCCGAAGCCGATCATCAGCAGCGCCACCAACACGGAGAGCCGGTCCATGCCCGCGAGCGTGAGCACCAGCAGCAGCCCGATAGTGGCGGCCTGTGCGATCACCGCCGTGCGCAGCACGCGCCGGATACCGAAGCGCGCCACCAGCCGGCCGTTGGCCTGCGACAGCGCGAGCAGCGACACGGCGTTGAGCGCGAACAGCACCGCGTACAGGCGCGGCGAGACGCCGAAGTGCGTGCTCATCACGAAGGGCGAGTTGGCCACGTAGACGAAGAAGCTCGAGACGGTGAACGAGGCCATGAAGGCCAGCGCCATGAAGTGGCGGTCGCGCAGCAGCACGCCATAGCCGGCCATGGCGCTGCGGAAGTTGCTCGACAGCCGCGCGGCCGCGGGCCGGGTCTCGGGCAGCAGGGCCAGCAGCATCGCGAGGCCCGCGAGCCCGACGGCGGCGACGGCGACGAACACCGCGCGCCAGCCCAGGCTCTCGGCCACGAGGCTGCCGGCCAGCGGCGCGAGGATCGGCGACACGCTGTAGACCATCAGCAGCAGCGACATCATCCGCGCCGCCTCGGGCCCGGTGTACAGGTCGCGCACCACGGCGCGCGGCGTGACCATGCAGGCGCAGGCGCCGAGCCCCTGCACGAAGCGCAGCGCGACCAGCACGCCCACGTCGGGCGCGAACGCGCAGCCGATGCTGGCGAGCATGAACAGCACGAGGCCCGCGACCATCGGCCGGCGGCGGCCGAACATGTCCGACAGCGGGCCCGCGACCAACTGGCCGGCGCCGACCGCGATGAAGAAGGCCATCAGGCTGGCCTGCATCGCATGCGGATCGGCGTTCAGCGCGCGCCCGATGGCGGGCAGCGCGGGCAGGTACATGTCGATGGCGAAAGGGCCGATGGTGGTGAGCAGGCCCAGCACGACGGCGTGACGGAAAACTGGAGCGTTCGAGGAGGACATGCCCCGATGGTCGCGCGTTGGACTGAATGATTGAATAATCATCAGCACGCATTTCCTATTCATTCGTACAGAATCATGGATCCCTTGTCCGACGTGCTCGCCATGCTCACGGTGAGCAGCACGCTCTCGTCGCGCTTCGAGGCGCGCGGCCGCTGGGCCTTCCGCTACGGGCACTACGCCTCGCACATCAAGCTGGGCTGCGTGCTCGAGGGTCGCTTCCGCATCCAGGTCGACGGCGCGGCCGCGCCGGTGATGCTGGAGGCCGGCGACTTCTTCCTGCTGACCAACGGCCTGCCCTTCTCGGCCGCGAGCGATCCGCCCGGGCCGCTGCAGGACGGCACGCGCCTGAGCCGCGAGCAGCGCGGC
>NZ_JBZAYE010000735.1:0-3319 GCF_058244205.1 Variovorax sp. 20P10.2.4 | reverse complement strand
AGCCACCGGCGCTTCATCGCGCTGTTCCGCGGCGCCATCGGGCTCACGCCGAAGGAGTACGCGCGCGTGATGCGCTTCGACCGCGCGCTGGCGCTGGCGGCCGATCCGGCGCGGCCCTGGGCCGAGATCGCATTCGAGGCCGGCTATGCCGACCAGGCGCACCTGAGCCGCGAGTTCTCGGCGCTCGCGGGCATGGCGCCGCAGGCCTGGCGGCGCACGGGCGCCACGTCGCCACGCCACGTGGCGGTGCCCGCGAACGCCGCCCCCGGTCAAATTCGTTCAAGACGGCCGCGCTGAAGCCTTCCAGAATCGGCGCCGACACGCGATTTCTTCCACGAACCACGACGAGAGGCACCCCATGGCGATCCACGAGCTCTTCCCCTACATCTGCGTCCACGATGCCAAGGCCGCGGTCGACTTCTACTGCGAGGTGTTCCAGGTCAAGGAGATCTTCCGGCTGGTCGAGCCCAGCGGCCGCGTCGGCCACGTCGAGCTCGACTTCCACAACGGCGCGATCCTGATGATCTCGGACGAGTACCCCGAGTACGGCATCCCGAGCGCGAAGACGCTGGGCGGCAGCGCGGTCACCCTGCACCTGCACGTGGACGATGCCGACGCGGTGGTCGCGCGCGCGGTGGCGGCCGGCGCCACGCTCGAGATGCCGACCGAGGACCGCTTCTACGGCGAGCGCTCGGGCGTGTTCCGCGATCCCTTCGGCCACCGCTGGAACGTGGGCCACAGCATCGAGAAGCTGTCGCCCGAGGAGATGCAGCGGCGCTACACGGCGATGTTCGAGAACGGCAGCGGCGCCTGCTGACGCGCCATGAAAAACGCCCCGGCAAGCCGGGGCGTCGAGGTCGAGCGGACGCGTCTGGAGACGGGCCTCAGACCGACCACTTCTCGATCAGCTTCTCGGGCCGCAGCGAGTCGTAGCCCTCGAAGGGCTGGTGGATCCACGGATTGGTCTGCAGGAACTCCACCGAGTAGTCGGGCGTGAAGGTCGAGAGCGCCTTGGTCCACAGCACCGCGCTGCGCAGCTCGGTGATCGGCGCGTAGTTGTTGCGCAGCATGTTGATCACCGCATGCAGCGTGTGGCCCGAGTCGGCCAGGTCGTCGACCAGCAGCACCTTGCCGGCGATCTCGCCCTTGGGCGTGG
The DNA here is from genome assembly GCF_058244205.1 of Variovorax sp. 20P10.2.4. NCBI lineage: Bacteria > Pseudomonadati > Pseudomonadota > Betaproteobacteria > Burkholderiales > Comamonadaceae > Variovorax > Variovorax sp. 20P10.2.4. The sequence continues at coordinate 2,163 of NZ_JBZAYE010000735.1, read as the reverse complement.
TGATGTAGCGCGCGATGTCGAGATGGCCCTGGATGGTGCCGGCATCGGCCCGGTAGGAGCTGGTCGACATGATCGCCAGCGGCTTGTCGAAGATGCGCGACAGCACGTCGCCCGGGCGCATGCCGCCACGGGCGAGGCACAGGATGGTGTCGAACTCCCAACCCGACTGGTGCACCTTGATCGCGAGCTTCTCGATCAGGTTGTGGTACTCGTCGTAGCTCACGTAGAGGTGCTTGCCGTCTTCGGTCAACATGGGGGATGGGCTCCTGGATGAATAGCGGATGTCGCCCGGGTCAGCGGGCGCAGGGGGCTTCTTTTTGGGGTTGTCGTCGAGCCGGGAAATCAGTCGGCCAGATAGGGGTGGCGCATCATGATCGTGTGATCGCGGTCGGGGCTGGTCGACACCATGTGGATCGGCACGCCGGTGACCTGCTCGATGCGCTGCAGGTACAGGCGCGCGTTGACCGGCAGCTTGTCGTACTGCGTCACGCCGACCGTGCTTTCGCTCCAGCCTTCGAGGGTTTCGTAGATCGGGGTGCAGCGCTCGATCTCGTCGGCGCCCATCGGCAGGATGTCGGTGGTCTCGCCGTCGAGCTCGTAGCCGGTGCACAGCTCGAGCTTCTCGAGGCCGTCGAGCACGTCGAGCTTGGTGATGCACAGGCCCGACAGGCCGTTGACCTGCGCCGAGCGCTTGAGCAGCGCGGCATCGAACCAGCCGCAGCGGCGGCTGCGGCCCGTGGTCACGCCCTTTTCGGCGCCCACGGTGCTCATGTGGTAGCCGGGGGTGCCGGGCGTGGCCCAGTCGAGTTCGGTCGGGAACGGACCGCCGCCCACGCGCGTGCAGTAGGCCTTGGTGATGCCGAGGATGTAGTGCAGCATGCCCGGGCCCACGCCCGAGCCGGCGGCGGCGTTGCCGGCCACGCAGTTGCTCGAGGTGACGTACGGATAGGTGCCGTGGTCGACGTCGAGCAGCGTGCCCTGCGCGCCTTCGAACAGCAGGTTGGCGCCGTCGCGATGGGCGTCGTTCAGTTCGCGCGAGACGTCGGCCATCATCGGCTTGAGCAGCGCGGCGTGGCGCATGGCTTCGTCGAACACGGTGTCGAAGTCGATCGCGGTCGAGCCCAGCACCTCGGTCAGCACGTGGTTGTGCAGGTCGAGCAGCACGCGCAGCTTGGCCGCGAAGCGCTCGGGGTGCTTGAGGTCCTGCACGCGCAGCGCACGGCGCGCGATCTTGTCTTCGTAGGCCGGGCCGATGCCGCGGCCGGTGGTGCCGATCTTCTCGACGCCGCCCTTTTCGCGGTAGGCCTCGCGCGCGATGTCCAGCGCCGAGTGGAACGGCAGGATCAGCGGGCAGGCCTCGCTGATGCGCAGGCGCGAACGCACTTCCACGCCGGCCTTCTCGAGCCCTTCGATCTCCTCGAACAGCTTGGCCGCCGACAGCACCACACCGTTGCCGATGTAGCACTTCACGCCGGGACGCATGATGCCGCTGGGGATCAGGTGCAGCGCGGTCTTCACGCCGTTGATCACGAGCGTGTGGCCCGCGTTGTGGCCGCCCTGGAAGCGGACCACGCCCTGGGCGCTCTCGGTCAGCCAGTCGACCAGCTTGCCTTTGCCCTCGTCGCCCCATTGGGTACCGACGACGACCACGTTTCTTCCGGTGGTTACGCTCATGCTCGTTCCATTGCTAAAAATTCAGATCGTTCGGACTTGCCACTGGCCGGCCTGCTCGACGAGCTCGCGGTCGCAGTGGAACTCATCGATTTCGCTGCCATGGCCCGGCAGCACGCACACCACGGTTTCGCCGGCCTTGCGCAGCCCGGCGATGGCCTGACGCAGGCCGGTTTCGTCGCTCCAGGGCGCGCGGATCGCAGCGCGCAACGGACGCTTCGGCAGCACGCCGACCAGCTCGCGCACATCGAGGCTGAAGCCGACCGCCGGACGGTTGCGGCCGAACACGGCGCCCACCTCGTCGTAGCGGCCGCCGCGCACCAGCGAATCGGCCGCGCCCGGCACGTAGATGCCGAAGCGCATGCCGCTGTAGTAGGCATAGCCGCGCAGGTCGGCCAGGTCGAATGTGATCTTGCGGCCCGCCACGCCGTCGAGGCCGGCGGCCAGCAGCTTGAGGTCGGACAGTGCCGCGCGCACCGCGGGCGTGCCCTG
>NZ_JBZAYE010000734.1:0-3335 GCF_058244205.1 Variovorax sp. 20P10.2.4 | reverse complement strand
GGAATGCGCCTGCACCAGCCAGGCCAGCGGCGTGCCCGTGACCAGCATGCCCAGGCCGCCGATCGCCAGCACCAGGCCCGAGACGGTGGCGAAGCGCTCGGCCGGGAAGTGGCGCGCGATGAAGACGGTGCAGACCAGGAAGGCCGGCGCGCAGCCCACGCCGATCAGCGCCTGGGCCAGCACCAGCACCAGGTAATTCGAGGACAGGGCCGACAGCAGCGCCCCCGCGATCGCGACCGGGAAGGCCACCAGCACGGTGCGCCGCACGCCGTGCAGGTCGATGCCGATGCCCATGAACAGCTGCATCGCGCCGAAGGCGAAATGGAAGGCGCCCGAGAAGATGCCCAGCGCCTGCGGCGACAGGCCGAACTCGGCCTGCAGCGGGCTGGCCATGATGGCGCCGACGGTGCGGAAGGCCTGGCTCAGCGCCACGCCCGCGCACAGCGCGAGCACCATGGCCCAGGCCGCGCGCGCGCTCAGCGCCGCGGCCGGTGGTGAAGCGGTACTGGCGCCCTCAGCCGGCACCGTGGCACTTCTTGTACTTCTTGCCGCTGCCGCAGGGGCAGGGGTCGTTGCGGCCCGGCGTGGCTTCCTTGCGGACGGTTTCGACCTTGGGGCCCAGGCTCTTCCAGAGCTGGCGCAGGTCGTACACGGCCCAGATGGCGGCGCCGAAGTCGTCCAGCCGCTGCTGGCTCACGCTCGGCGGGCCGTTCTCGTCGTACATCGAGAGCACCGGCTTGGCCTTGTCGTCCTCGGTCAGCACGACGATGTTCTCGAGCGCGTCGTCGAGCATCTGGGCCGCCTCCTTGTCGCGCGGCGGGGTCCAGTCCTCGGGCCAGTTCTCGACCGCGTACATGAAGCCCAGCGCCCAGACCTGGGCGAACGAGGGCAGCGCCTCGCCCTCCATCTCGGCGCGCTCCTCGGGCGGCAGCGCGGCGACGGCGCCGCGGGTGTCGAGCACCTCGGGCTGCCAGCTGCGCTCGTCCTCGAGCGTCTCGACGTCGGCATCGAGACCGGTCTCGATCTCGCGCCAGCGGCGCTTCCAGTGCCAGACGAATTCCATCTGCTGGGCCGGCACGAAGCCGTCGCCCAGTAGCACAGGCCAGTACTCCGCGGGCTCGATGACGCGGCGGGTACAAACCAGCGCTGCCAGGAAGCCCTCGCAGAACTCCCATTGGGGAATTTCCTCGTCGTGCTCGCGCATCGCGTCGAGCGCCCGGTCGAGGGCGTCGAAGTCGTCGGGACCGAGGGGTTGCAGGTCGGGGGTGGGGGCCGGATTCGTGCCGGCGGAGTCGGGTGGGGTGGTCGTCATGGCAAGTTCGAAGCAGCCCTCTATGATGCAGCAGGCTCCGGCAGCCCCTCACAACCATGCCCACGATCACTCCGTTTCCGGTCCGCTACACCGCCTTCGCCCTGTGCGTGGCCGGTTTCGCGGCCAGCCTGGCCTTCGTCCTGGCTTCCCCCCATCTCTGGTTCGCCTGGCTCGCGCTGGTGGTGTTCGCGGTGCTCGCGGGCACCGGCGTGCACGACCTGCGGCAGACCCGGCACGCGATCCTGCGCAACTACCCGGTGATCGGGCACCTGCGTTTCCTGCTGGAATTCATCCGGCCCGAGATCCGCCAGTACTTCATCGAGAGCGACGCCGAGGCCGCGCCCTTCTCGCGCGCCCAGCGCTCGCTGGTCTACCAGCGCGCCAAGGGCGAGCCCGACAACCGGCCCTTCGGCACCCAGCTCAACGTGACCATCGCGGGCTACGAGTGGATCAACCACTCGATGCAGCCGACGAAACTGGCCAACCACGACTTCCGCATCGTGATCGGCGGCACGCCGCAGCCGGCCGATGCCAACCCGGCCCAGGTCTGCACGCAGCCGTACAGCGCCAGCGTGTTCAACATCTCGGCCATGAGCTTCGGTGCGCTCTCGGCCAACGCCATCCTCGCGCTCAACCAGGGCGCCAAGAGCGGCGGCTTCGCGCATGACACCGGCGAGGGCTCGATCTCGCAGCACCACCGGGTGCACGGCGGTGACCTGATCTGGGAGATCGGCTCGGGCTACTTCGGCTGCCGCAACGAGGACGGCACCTTCAGCGAGGAACGCTTCATCGCCAACGCGCGCGACCCGCAGGTGAAGATGATCGAGATCAAGCTGAGCCAGGGCGCCAAGCCCGGCCACGGCGGCGTGCTGCCGGCACCCAAGGTCACGCCCGAGATCGCGGCCGCGCGCGGCGTGCCGATCGGCGTGGACTGCATCTCGCCCTCCTCGCACAGCGCCTTCTCCACACCGACCGAGATGATGCATTTCGTGGCCCGGCTGCGCGAGCTCTCGGGCGGCAAGCCCACCGGCTTCAAGTTCTGCCTCGGCCATCCCTGGGAATGGTTCGGCATCGTCAAGGCGATGCAGGCCACCGGCATCACGCCCGACTTCATCGTGGTCGACGGCGCCGAGGGCGGCACCGGCGCGGCGCCGGTCGAGTTCAGCGACCACGTGGGCGCGCCGCTGCAGGAAGGCCTGCTGCTGGTGCACAACACGCTGCTGGGCGTGAACCTGCGTCATCGCATCAAGCTGGGCTGCGCCGGCAAGGTCATCACCGCCTTCGACCTGGCGCGCATGATGGCGCTGGGCGCCGACTGGTGCAACGCGGGGCGCGGCTTCATGATGGCGCTGGGCTGCATCCAGGCGCAGAGCTGCCACACCGGCCACTGCCCGACCGGCGTGACCACGCAGGACCCGGTGCGCCAGCAGGCGCTGGTGGTGCCGACCAAGGCCGAGCGCGTGCGCAACTTCCACCGCAGCACGCTGCATGCGCTGCAGGAGCTGGTGCAGGCCGCCGGCCTCGACCATCCGCAGCAGATCACCGCCCACCACATCGTGCGCCGCATCTCCGACACAGAGGTGCGCCTGCTGAGCAACCTGGTGATGCAGGTGCAGCCGGGCGCGCTGCTGGGCCCGCTCGACGAGCAGCACAACGTGTTCCGCACCTACTGGCCGCTGGCCAGTGCCGACAGTTTCCAACCCCTGACACAGGGAATGCAGGGCATGCAGAGCGCTCCCGCCGCATCCCAGGGACTCGCGCTGGCCGCATGAATCCGCTGCGACGTGGCGGCGCCGGCGCGCGCCTTTCGATGCGCAAGGGCGTGGCCTCGGGCCCGGCCCCGCTGGATGCGATCCCCTCCCCGCCCGCGCCGGGCGACTACGCGGCCTTCCTGCGCACCACCCTGCCGCGCCAGGCCAAGAACGTGGCCAGCCACCGCTTCGGCGACGAGCGCGTGTGGCTCAAGAAGGCCGGCCCGCGCCACGGCAAGTGGGGCTACCGGGTGATGGCCGCGGTGGCGCGC
>NZ_JBZAYE010000733.1:0-3347 GCF_058244205.1 Variovorax sp. 20P10.2.4 | reverse complement strand
GTGGGCCGCTCGCCCAGCACGGCCCAGCCCAGCAGCACGCTCCACAGCGGCATCAGGTAGAACAGCAGCACCACGCGCACCACGTCGCCCTGCGTCACGGCCCAGTTGAAGCCCACGTTGGTGAAGCCGGCCGCGAGGCCCAGCAGCACCAGCATCGGATGGCCCGCGAAGCCGGCCCAGGCGCCGCGGCGCAGCAGGCCCACCACGGTGGCGATCGCGAGGTAGATCAGGCAGGTGGTCCACACCGGATGCAGGCCATGGCCTTCGATGTGGCGGAACGGAAACCACGACAGCCCCCAGACGAAGGCATTGAAGATCAGGGCGAGGGCGGGCATCGGGCGGGCAAACCGCCGAGCATAGCGGTCCCTCGGTGCGGCCGCCGCCGGGCCGCCCCAAGGCGGGCCGCGTCTCCCCCTCGGGGGGTGGAGTTACACGACCGAAGGGCGTGAAAAGCCGGGGGGCTCAGTGATGCTTGTCGCTGCGGGCGATGGCCAGCAGGTGCTCGACTTCCTCGGGATACTTCTTGAGGTTGTTCTCGTGCCAGCGCTTGATGATCCACATGCAGCCCGCCACCACGAAGCCGAAGGCGCTGATCGCGCCGTAGGCCGACAGGCCCAGGCCGGTGCACACGCTGTAGAAGCCGCCGAGCAGCAGGATGCAGGCCTGCTCGTTGAAGTTCTGCACCGCGATCGAGCGGCCGGCGCCCATCAGGTTGTGGCCGCGGTGCTGCAGCAGCGCGTTCATCGGCACCACCAGGAAGCCGCCGAGGCCGCCCAGGATGATGAGGAAGGGTACCGCCAGCCACACGTTGCCGATGAAGTTCATGCAGATCACCATCAGCCCCATCGCGATGCCCATGGGGATCACGCGGGTGGCCATGTCCAGCCGCATGCGCATCGAGGCCACGATGGCGCCCACGGCGGTGCCGATGGTCACCACGCCCGTGAGGATCGAGGCCTGCGTGGTGTTGTAGCCCAGCGCCAGCGAGGCCCAGGCCAGCACGATGTACTTGAGGTTGCCGCCCGCGCCCCAGAACAGGGTGGTGGTGGCCAGCGAGATCTGGCCCAGGCGGTCGCGCCACAGGCGGGCGTTGCAGTGCCAGAAGTCGGGCAGCAGGCCGACCAGGTTGCGCGCCAGGCTGTGCTCGGGGTTGGAGCGCATCGGCCGCATCTCGACGCCGGTGTGCGGAATGCGCGTGTTGAACCAGGCCGCGACCATGTAGACCACGATCAGCACCGAGAGCGCGGCCTCGGCCGGCGAATCGATGCCGGTGTCGATGAAGGGCATGTCGAAGGCCAGCAGCTTGCTCGAGACCGCATGCCCCACCAGCGAGCCGCCGAGCACGATGCCCAGCAGGATCGAGGCGATCGTCAGGCCCTCGATCCAGCCGTTGGCCTTGACCAGCTGCGAGGCCGGCAGCAGCTCGGTGAGGATGCCGTACTTGGCCGGCGAATAGGCCGCCGCGCCCAGGCCGACGATCGAATAGGACAAGAGCGGGTGCGAGCCGAACAGCATCATCAGGCAGCCGAACACCTTGATGGCGTTGCTGACGAACATCACCCGCCCCTTGGGCAGCGCATCGGCGAAGGCGCCCACCAGCGGCGCGAGCACCACGTAGAAGACGGCGAAGATCGGCACCAGCGCCGCGCGCTGCCATTCGGGCGCGCCGGCGTTTCGCATGAGATCGACCGCAACGACGAAGAGCGCTTGGTCGGCCAGCGACGAAAAGAACTGGGCCGACATGATCGTGTAGAAACCGCGCTTCATCGATGGGCTGGCTGGCCAGGGGGGTCGCTGGCAGTAGTGAAAAAGTGTCGCGTGGAAGGCGAGTGGGCGGTTATAGCATGGGGGTACGACAGGCCCTGCAGGCAGCTTCTGCGTATTCGACCCCATTCCCGAAGATGCTAAAACGTGGTCTGCAAATCGTTTTCAAAGACCCTTCGCCATGCCCCGCCCCATTCTCGCCACGGTTCACACCGCCGCCTTGCGCCACAACCTCGAGCGCGTGCGCCGCAATGCGCTCGATTCCCGCGTCTGGGCGGTGGTCAAGGCCAATGCCTACGGCCACGGCATCGAGCGCGTCTACGAGGGGCTGCGCGGCGCCGACGGCTTCGCGCTGCTCGACCTGGCCGAGGCGCAGCGCGTGCGTGCGCTGGGCTGGCGCGGCCCGGTGCTGCTGCTCGAGGGCGTGTTCGAGGCGCGCGACCTGGAGCTGTGCTCGCGGCTCGACCTCTGGCACACGGTGCATTGCGACGAGCAGATCGACATGCTCGCGGCCCACAAGACCCTGCAGCCGCACCGCGTATTCCTCAAGATGAACTCGGGCATGAATCGCCTGGGCTTCACGCCCGAGCGCTTCGCCGCCGCCTGGACCCGCCTCAACGCGCTGACCCAGGTCGACGAGGTCTCGCTGATGACCCACTTCAGCGACGCCGACGGCGAGCGCGGCATCGCGCACCAGGTCGAGGCCTTCGAGCGCGCCGCGCGCGACCTGCCCGGCGAGCGTTCGATCGCCAACAGCGCCGCCACCCTGCGCCATGCCGACAGCACGCGCGCCGACTGGGTGCGCCCCGGCATCGTGCTGTACGGCAGCGCGCCCGACTTCCCGGCCAACGATGCCGCCCATTGGCAGCTGCAGCCCACCATGACGCTGTCGACCAAGCTGATCGGCGTGCAGACCCTGCAACCGGGCGACACCATCGGCTACGGCTCGCGCTTCACGGCCGATGCGCCGCTCCACATCGGCATCGCGGCGGTCGGCTATGCCGACGGCTATCCGCGCCACTGCGACACCGGCACCCCGGTGCTGGTCAACGGCGTGCGCACGCGCATGGTCGGTCGCGTCAGCATGGACATGATCACGGTCGACCTCACGCCCGTGCCCGACGCGCAGTTCGGCACCGAGGTCACGCTGTGGGGCCGCTCGGCCGTCAACGATGCGGTGCTGCCCATCGACGAGGTGGCGCGGGCCGCGGGCACCGTGGGCTACGAGCTGATGTGCGCGGTGGCCCAGCGCGTGCCCTTCGCACCCGAGACCGACGACCACGACCGATGAAGGTCCTCTCCAACTGGCGCTCGGTGCGCCTTTGGGAGACGCAGGTCGAGCGCGACCTGCACCGCCACCACAGCCTGCGCACGCATGGCATCCTGATCGGCAGCTTCACGCTGCTGCTGATGTGGGGCGCCTCGGCGCTGCAGATGCACCTGCTGGGCGTGCAGTCGCTGGCGGTGCGCTACTTCATGACCCTGGGCGTGGGCTACCTCGGCTACCTGCTGGTGCTGCGCTGGTGGGCGCAGCGGCTGGTGGAGGGGCGCGCCGACCTCGGTGACGCGGTCGACGCGGCCGA
>NZ_JBZAYE010000732.1:0-3352 GCF_058244205.1 Variovorax sp. 20P10.2.4 | reverse complement strand
CCTCTTCACGCACGCGGTGTTCGGCCTGGGGCTCTACCTCGCGGCCTGCGCGTGGTCGGCGCTCAGCCCCTGAAGCGCCTCACTGGTTCTGCGACCCGCGGTGCGCCCAGCCCGTGGTGTGCTTCTCGACCACGCTGAAGAGCTCGTACATCAGCATCGCCATCGCGCCCACCACCATCAGCCCGGCGAAGGCCAGGCCCATCTGCATCGACGAGCCGGCCGAGATCAGCAGGTAGCCGATGCCTTCGTTGGCGGCAGTCATCTCGCTGACCGTGGTGCCCACGAAGGCCAGCGTGATCGCGACCTTGAGCGAGCCGAAGAAGTAGGGCATGGAGCGCGGCAGGCCGATCTTCATGAGCACGTCCCAGCGCTTGGCGCCGAGCACGCGCAGCACGTCCTCGAGTTCGGGCTCGAGCGTGGCGAGGCCGGTCGCGATGTTGACCATGATCGGGAAGAAGCTGATCAGGAAGGCCGTGAGGATCGCGGGCCCGATGCCGATGCCGAACCACACGACCAGGATCGGCACGAAGGCTGCCTTGGGCAGCGCGTTGAAGGCCGTCATCAGCGGATAGATGGCCGCGTAGGCCAGGCGCGAGCTGCCGATCACGAAACCGAGCAGCACGCCCACCACGATCGCGAGGCCGAAGCCCGCCATCGTGACCCAGAAGGTGCGCCAGGCATGGCCCGCGATGATCTCCTTGAACTCCCAGAACTGGTTCCAGATGCGCAGCGGGCTCGGGAAGATGAAGTCCGAGACGCCGAAGCCCGCGCAGATCACCTGCCACAGCAGGATCACCGCCACGAGCAGCAGCCAGGGCGACCAGCGTTCGAGTTGCTTGTTGTTCTTCATGGCCGCTCCTCAGTGCGCCACCGCCGCGGCACCGGTCGCACCGGCGGCATTGCCGCGGATCGCGCCGATGTGGCTGCGCAGCTCGAGCACGATGTCGGTGAACTCCTTGGTGTAGGTGAGCTCGAGCTCGCGCGGACGCGGCAGCTCGATCTCGCGCTTGACCACGAAGCGGCCCGGGCTCTTGCTCATCACGTAGACCGTGTCGGCCAGGAACACCGACTCGCGCAGGTCGTGCGTGACCAGGATCACGTTGAAGCGCTGCTCGGTCCAGAGGTCGCGCAGGATGCACCAGAGCTCCTCGCGCGTGAAGGCATCGAGCGCGCCGAAGGGCTCGTCGAGCAGCAGCATCTTGGGCTCGTGGATCAGCGCGCGGCAGATGCTCGCGCGCTGCTGCATGCCGCCCGAGAGCTGCCACGGGAACTTGTCCTCGTAGCCGCCCAGGCCCACCTTCTGCAGCAGGCGGCGCGCGCGGTCCTCGTACGCCTTGCGCCTGGCCTTGAAGTTCGAGCGGTAGGGCTCGACGATCTCCAGCGGCAGCAGCACGTTGTCGACCGTGGTGCGCCAGGGCAGCAGCGAGGGCGCCTGGAAGGCCATGCCCGAGATCTTGAGCGGGCCGATCACCGGCGCGCCGTCGATGCGGATGCGGCCCATCGACGGCATCCTGAGCCCGGTCGTGAGCTTCATGAAGGTCGACTTGCCGCAGCCCGAGGGGCCGACGATGGCGATGAACTCGCCGCGCTTCACCTTCAGGTCGATGGCCTCGACCGCGAAGTGATTGGCGCGCAGCAGCTCCTCGTTGTAGGCGAGCCAGACGTCCTGGAAGTCGACGAAGGGGGCGGCCTCGTTCGCGGTGTCCGCCATCACTTGCGCAGGATCCCGCTGAGTTCGGCCGCCGGCGGCAGCAGCGCGGCGGACCACACGGCCTCGGGGCTCACGCGGGTCTTGGTGTTGAAGGCGTCCGACACCTGCGAGGCCATCAGCGACAGGCGACCCGCATTCACCGCGCCGAAGCCGTCGGCGCGCGCGTCGGCGCTGTTGATCACGGTGTCGATCGCGAGCTGCAGGCGACGCGTCTCGAGCTTGCTGTCGACGATGCCGTCGCGCGCCTTCACCGACTCGATGCCCTGCGCGGGATTGGCGATCACTTCCTTGGCGCCCTTGGCGAAGGCCGAGAGGAATTTCTTCACCGCCTCGGGGTTCTCCTTGATGAGCTTGGGCGAGGCGATGATGACGTTGCCGTAGAGCTTCACGCCGTAGTCGGGGAAGGGCAGGATCACCACGTCGGCCGTCTTGGCGCCGCGCGCCTCGAGGTTGAGCAGCGAGGTGAAGGTGAAGCCGGTGATGGCGTCGATGTCGCCGCGCATCAGCATGGTCTCGCGCAGGGTCGGGTCCATCGCGGTCCAGTTGACCGTGCCGATGTTGTTGGCCTTGGCGAAGATCGGGAACGCGCGGCGGCCCGCGTCGAACACCGGCGCGCCGAGCTTCTTGCCCGTGAGGTCGGCGGGCTTGGTGATGCCGCTCTTCTTGAGCGTCATGACCGAGGCCGGCGTGTTGTTGTAGACCATCATCACCGCGACCGGCTTGTTCGGGCTGTCGGGGTTGTTGGCGTGGAATTCCATCAGCGCCGCGAGGTCGGCGAAGCCCATGTCGTAGGCACCCGAGGCCACGCGCGTGACCGTGCCGCCCGAGCCGTTGCCCGCGTCGATGGTCACGTCGAGGCCGGCGGCCTTGAAGTAGCCCTTGGCGGCCGGATGCAGGAACAGCGCGGCCGGTCCCTCGAAGCGCCAATCGAGCTGGAACTTGATCGGCGTCGTGGCCTGGGCGAAGGCCGAGGGCAGGCCGAAGCTCAGGGCCGAGGCGGCGAGGAAGGACTGGAGCAGATGGCGCTTGTTCATGCGGGCTTGGTTCCGTGAAAGTGAATGCTTCCGGATTCAAGCAAAAACGGTGCCCGCACGTGATTGGTGCGAACCCTTCCCGCGATTCAAGGCGGTGCGCGCCCAGCGAAAAACTGCACCGCGCACGGGAAAAACCTTCGAAATTCAGGGGACGTTGGCACCGAAAGCGAGCCAATACGGGTCGCCGATGCGCTTGCCCACGTTCGCCGCGGCATCGCGCACCACGGCGCCGTAGCGCTCGACCAGCGGCTCCGACAGCAGCTCGGCCGGCAGCGCGACGCCGAAGGCATAGGTCTGACGCGTGGCCGCGTCGAACACGGCCGACGAGATGCCCGCCACGTTGGTCACGTACTCGCCGCGCGAGAGGGCCCAGCCGGTCTCGCGGATCACGGCCAGCCGCGCCATCAGGTCCTTGCGCGTGCGCGGCGCGTCGCCGCGGCCCTGGTCGAGCCGGCCGCCGAGCAGCGCCGTCACTTCCGCATCGCTCAGGCGCGCGAGCAGGGCGCGGCCCATCGCGCTCGAGTAGGCCGGCGCGCGGCTGCCCGGCGGCGTGTAGATCTGCAGCGCGCCGGCGCCGGTGAGCAAGTGGGTGAGCGGAGGGTTGGGG
>NZ_JBZAYE010000731.1:0-3354 GCF_058244205.1 Variovorax sp. 20P10.2.4 | reverse complement strand
ATTCGGGCGAAGGCGTGCTGCCGGTCTCGACCGCGCGCGACACCATCGGCCCGCTGGCGCGCAGCGTGGCCGACCTGGCGCTGCTCGACGAGATCCTCTCGGGCAGCCGCGGCGAAGTGCAACCGAAGCCACCCGCCGGCCTGCGCCTGGGCGTGGCGCGCGCGGCCTTCTACGACAACGCCGACGAGGCCACGCGCCGCGCCTTCGATGCCGCGCTCGACAAGCTCAAGGGCGCGGGCGCGCAGATCGTCGAGATCGAGATCCCGCAGCTGCGCGAGGTCGCGGCCAGGGTCGCACCGGTCACCGACTACGAGGCGCGCGTGGGCATCGCCGCCTTTCTCGCGAAGTACAAGACCGGCGTGAGCCTCGACCGGCTGGTGGCCGACATCGCGAGCCCCGACGTGGCAGCGGGCTTTCGCAACCGCATCGTGTCGGCCAGTGCGCCGACGCGCGAGGCCTACGAGACCGCGCTGAAGGTCGAGCGGCCGAAGCTGCAGGCGCTGCTGCGCGGTGCGTTCGAGAGCAACCGGCTCGACGCCCTGCTCTACCCCGTGACGCTGGCGCCGGCGCTGCCGATCCGCGGCACCGAGATGAGCGTGACGATCAATGGCCGCACCACCAGCACGCTGGCCGCCTACATCGCCAACACCGGCCCCACCAGCACGGCCGTGCTGCCGGGCGTGACGGTGCCGATCGCGCTGTCCGACGAGGGCCTGCCGATCGGCCTGGCCATCGACGGCCTGTGGAACAGCGACCGCGCGCTGCTCGCGATCGCGATGGGCATGGAAACGATCTTCCCGGCGCTGCCGGCTCCCAAGCAATGAAAGAAGGCATGACGCAAAGACAAGACATCCCCGGCGAGAACCGCTTCGACGTGATCGTGATCGGCGGCGGCAGCGCCGGCGTGGCGGCCGCGATCTCGGCCGCGCGCGGCGGCGCGCGCACCCTGCTGGTCGAATCGGCGCCGATGATCGGCGGCGAGCTGATCAGCGGCATCTCGATGCTCGGCTGCCTCTCGACGCGCGGCGACTGGATCGTGGGCGGCGTGGTCACCGAGCTGCTCGACCGGCTCAAGCCGCTGGGCGGCTACATCGGCCCGGTGTTCGACTACCGCGCGCTGCACCTGGTGTGCTTCGACACCGAGCTCATGAAGATCGCCGTGATGCAGGCCGTGGCCGAGGCCGGCGTGCACCTGCGGGTGCAGGCCTTCTTCTGCGGCATCGAGACCGGTGGCGACGAAACCCGCGTGCGGCTGATGCACAAGGGCGGCGAGGCCTGGTACGCGGCGCGCGTGGTGATCGACTGCTCGGGCGACGGCGACGTGGCCGTGGCCGCGGGCGCACCGAGCGAGAAAGGCGCGCCCGGCACCGGCGCGCTGCAGCCGCCGAGCCTGGTCTACCGCGTGTGCGGCGTCGAGACCGAGCCGCTGCTGCGCTTCGTGCGCGACAACCCCGCGCACTTCGGCCTCGGCGACTACCCGGGCCTGGGCATGGATGCGCGCCAGTGCGCCGAGGCGCTGTACGCCCAGGGCCAGCCCAAGGTGCTGCTGCGCGGCACGCAGGGCCTGCTCAAGGAGGCGATCGATGCCGGCGAGATGTACCCGACCTCGGTGCTCGCGATCGTGCCGACCTCGACCGCGCGCAAGGAGGTCAGCATCAACTCGACCCAGCTCGCGGGCGTGGACGGCACGCGCGCGGCCTCGCTGAGCGAGGCGCTGCCGCAGCTGATGGCGCAGGTGTCGCAGGGCCTGGCCTTCCTGCGCCGGCGCGTGCCGGGCTTCGAGCAGGCGGCGCTGGCGGCCGTGGCGCCGAAGATCGGCGTGCGCGAGACGCGGCGCATCCTCGGCGAGCACGTGCTCGACGAGGCCGACATCATGCAGGGCCGCAAGCGCGCCGACGGCATCGCCAAGGGCGGCCACGAGCTCGACATCCTCGCGGTCGATGGCCACCGGCACGAGACCATCGCCGAGGGCGGCTCCTACGACATCCCCTACGAATGCCTGGTGCCGCGCGGCCAGCGCCGGCTGCTGGTGGCCGGGCGCTGCATCTCGAGCACGCGCGAGGCGCAGAGCTCGGTGCGCGTGATGGGCACCTGCATGGCGATGGGCCAGGCCGCCGGCACCGCGGCAGCGCTGTGCGCGCTCGACGACGGCTGGAGCGGCGACGTGCGCGACGTGGACCGCGCACGCCTGCGCCGCACGCTGATCGCCGACGGCGCCGTGCTCGAAGGGACGCTGTAGTGGGCCGCACGCTGTCGCTCGCGCACCTGAGCCTGATCGACGCCACGCCACCCGAGCTGGTGCGCGCGGCCGGCGAGGCCGGATTCCGCTCGGTCGGCCTGCGCCTGCATCCGGCCCGGCCGGGCGAGGCGCCGCACCCGATGCACGCGGGCTCGCCGATGCTGGCCGAGACGCGCGCGCTGATGAGCGCGCTGGACGTGGCGGTGCACGACGTCGAGGTGGTGCGGCTGTCGGCCGGCTTCGAGGCGCGGCGCTTCGAGCCGATGCTGGCGGTGGCGGCGTCGCTGGGGGCGCGCTGGCTGGTGGTGAACGGCGACGACGACGATCATGCGCGCGCCGCCGCCCACCTCGCGGCGCTCGGCGAGCTCGCTGGCGCGCATGGCCTCTCGCTCGGGCTCGAGTTCATGGTCTACACGGCCGTGCCCACGCTCGATGCCGCGCTGCGGCTGGTGCGCGAGACCGGGCGATCGAACGTGCATGTGCTGATCGACACGCTGCACTTCTTTCGCAGCGGCGCGACGGCCGATCGCATCGCGCGCACGTCGGCAATCGCGCGCGGCTGGGCGCAGTTCAGCGACGCGCCCGCGCGGCGCCATCCGGCCCTGTCGCCCGGCGAGGAAGCACGCGCACACCGCCTGCTGCCGGGCGAAGGCGCGCTGCCGCTGGCGGATGTGCTCGATGCGGTGGCGGCCGATGCCGTGCTGTCGATCGAGGCGCCCTCGACCGTGCGCCGCCATCACCTCGGCATGGCAAGGCGCGCCGAACTGGCGTACACCACGGCCAGGCGCTGGCTCGATGCCGCCGCACGACCGCAGCAGGAACACGCTCATGCCCTCCACTGATACGAACGCATCTCTTCAACCCGCCCTGTGGCTCGACGGCCGCACCGCGGTGCTCGGCATCCTCGGCGACCCGGTCGCGCAGGTGAAGGCGCCCGCGCCATTCACGGCCCGGCTGCAGCAGCAGGGCCTCAATGCCGTGCTGGTGCCGATGCATGTGCGCGCCGGCGACGTGGCGGCCCTGCTGCCCGCGCTGCTCACGCTGCACAACCTCGCGGGCTTCATCGTCACCGTGCCGCACAAGCAGCGCGTGGCGGGCCTGATCGGCGATGGCCT
>NZ_JBZAYE010000730.1:0-3365 GCF_058244205.1 Variovorax sp. 20P10.2.4 | reverse complement strand
CTCGAGCGCGACCAGTGGACCGTGCCGCAGGGCCTCAACCCGCTGCGCCCGCTGCACCGCATCGAACTGAACGACGCGGCGGGCACCGAACTCTACGTGTCGGCGCGCACCGGCGAGGTGGTGCGCGACACCACGCGGTCCGAGCGCTTCTGGAACTGGCTCGGCTCGGTGCCGCACTGGATCTACTTCACGCCGCTACGCGCCGACCCGCCACTGTGGCACGACGTGGTGGTGTGGCTCTCGGCCGCCTGCATCGTCTCGGCCGTGACCGGCATCGTGATCGGCATCCTGCGCCTCCGGCTGCGCCGGCGCTTCCGCAACGGCGCCGTCACGCCCTACACCGGCTGGATGGCCTGGCACCACATCGCGGGCCTGGTCGGCGGCTTCTTCGTGCTGACCTGGATCGTGAGCGGCTGGCTCTCGATGAACCCGAACCGCTGGTTCGAGCGCAACCCGGTCGACGCGGCCGCGATGACGCGCTACACCGGCGGCGAGATATCGACCTTTCCGTGGCCGCCCGCCACGCTGCCGGCAGGCGAGGGCGCAGCGGCACCGCGCGAGGCGCTGCTGCAATGGTTCGACGGCCGGCCGCTGCTGCAGCTGCGCGATGCGCAGGCACGCGTGCGCGTGGTCGATGCCGCGAGCGGCGCGCCGGCCTCGATCGCGCGCGAGGACATCGTGCGCGCGGCCGCCCGGCTGCGCCCCGGCGCCACGGTGAGCGAGGCCATGCTGCAGACCGCCTACGACTTCCACTGGTACGGCCACCACCGCGAGCGCGTGCTGCCGGTCTGGCGCCTCGCGTTCGACGACCCCGCGCGCACCCGGCTCTACATCGACCCGGCCAACGGCCAGCTGGCCGGCAGCAGCGACCGCAATGCGCGGCTGCGGCGCTGGCTCTTCAATGCGGCCCACAGCCTCGACTTCCCCTGGCTGATCCAGTACCGGCCGGCCTGGGACCTGGTGGTGTGGCTGCTGTCGATCGTCGGCGCCGTGGCCTCGGCCAGCGGCGTTGTGATCGGCTGGCGCCGGCTGCGGCCGCGCTCGCGTTCTCCCATCGTGGCGGGCGCGCGGCGCCTGTCCCAGCGTTCTTCATGAAGCGGGCTCGCCATCGCGGGTCCATGATCCAATCCACTTTCGCACTGCGGTGCCATTCAGGAGCTGTCCCATGCATATCGAACCCGGTCTCGTCGACGGATCCAAGATCTTTCTCAGCTATGCCACCGGCGCCGCGGCGCTCGCCTACACCGGCAAGGTGGCTTTCGACACCCTGCTGAAGGACGGCCTGGCCGCCCTGGCATTGCGCTCGGCAATCGCCGTGGCGCTGGTGTTCTGCTTCTTCGAGGTGCTGCCGCACCACCCGGTGGGCGTGTCCGAGGTGCACCTGATCCTCGGCACCACCCTGCTGCTGGTGTTCGGGCTCGCGCCCGCGGCCATCGGCCTGGCGGGCGGGCTGCTGGTGCAGAGCCTGTTCTTCGAGCCGCAGGACCTGCCGCAGTACGGCATGAACGTCACGACCCTGCTGGTGCCGCTGTTCGCCACGGCCGTGCTCGCGCGCCGCATCATTCCCGAGAAGCTGGCCTACGTGGACATCGGCTACCGCGAGGCCTTCAAGCTGTCGGTGGCCTACCAGGGCGGCATCGTGGTGTGGGTCGGCTTCTGGGCGCTCTACGGCCGCGGCACCGGGCTCGCGAACCTCGGCGAGATCGCCAGCTTCGGCGCTGCCTACATGACGGTGGTGCTGGTCGAGCCGCTGGTCGACCTCGGCGTGCTCGCCGGTGCCAAGGCCTGGCGCCGGCTGCAGGGCTCGGCCTTCGTCGAACGTCGCCTCTACACCGGCGCCTGAAAGAAATAGAAATCTCCATGACCACCAGCAACGCAAAAATCCCCGTCACCATCGTCACGGGCTTCCTCGGCAGCGGCAAGACCACCTTGATGCGCCACATCCTCGGCAACGCCGAGGGCCGCCGCATCGCGGTGATCGTCAACGAGTTCGGCGAGCTCGGCATCGACGGCGAGATCCTGCGCGGTTGCGGCATCGGCTGCGACGACGAGGGCAACGAGCGCGAGGGCGCGCTCTACGAACTCGCCAACGGCTGCGTCTGCTGCACCGTGCAGGAGGAATTCCTGCCCGTGATGCTGCAGCTCGCCGAGCGCCGCGACCAGCTCGATGCCGTGCTGATCGAGACCTCGGGCCTGGCGCTGCCCAAGCCGCTGGTGCAGGCCTTCCAGTGGCCCGACATCGCCAACGTCTTCACCGTCGACTCGGTCGTGACCGTGGTCGACGGCCCGGCCGCCGCGGCGGGCCAGTTCGCCGAGAACCCGGTGGCGGTCGACGCGCAGCGCCGCGCCGACCCCAACCTCGACCACGAGTCGCCGCTGCACGAGCTGTTCGAGGACCAGCTCTCGGCCGCCGACCTGGTGGTGCTCAACAAGGCCGACCTGCTCGACGAGGCCGCGCGCGCGCGCGTCGAGGCGCTGGTGCGCGAGGAGCTGCCGCCCGAGGTCAAGATCGTGACGGCCACCGAGGGCAAGCTGCCACTCGCGCTGCTGCTGGGCCAGGGCCGCGCGGCGGAGACCACCATCCACCTGCGCGAGAGCCACCACGACCACGAGGAAGACCACGACCACGACGAGTTCGACTCGCTCGTGATCGACCTGCCCGCGATGGACCGCGAGCGGCTGCTGGCCGCGCTGGCCGCGCTGGTCGAGCGCCACACCATCTACCGCGTCAAGGGCTTCGTCGCCGTGCCGGGCAAGCCGATGCGCCTGCTGGTGCAGGGCGTGGGGCGGCGCTTCGACCACCACTTCGACCGCCGCTGGCGCGACGGGGAGGCGCCGCGCACGCAACTGGTCTTCATCGGCGAGGACCTGGACGAGGCCGCGCTGCGCGAGGTGCTGGAAGGCGCGGCGCTGCCGGCCTGACGATGCACCTGCTGAGCACCCAGCCCGGACGCTTCGTCGAGGACGATCCGGGCGTCGTCACCCGGCTCGACCAGACGCCGGGCGAGATCGTGGTGCTCAGTTCGGCCGACACCACGCTGGCCCTGCTGTCGGCCGCGCGCGGCGCGCTGGCGGCCAGCGATCCCGGCTATCCCTCGCTGCGGCTGGCCAACCTGATGTACCTGCGCCAGCCGGCCTCGTTCGACCTCTATGCCGACGAGGTGCTGCGGCATGCGCGCGTGGTGGTGGTCGACCACCTGGGCGCGGCCTCGGCCTGGCCCTACGGCCTGCAGCAGCTCGAGAAGCTCGCGCGCCGGCACGGCCAGCAGCTCGCCATCTTCTCGGGCGACCTGCAGGAGGACGAGGACCTGCTCGCGCGCAGCACCGCGCCGCGCGCCGTCTGCCACCGGCTGTGGCAGTACCTG
>NZ_JBZAYE010000073.1:0-19532 GCF_058244205.1 Variovorax sp. 20P10.2.4 | reverse complement strand
CGGATGCGCCATGCCTACTGGGCGCCGGTCGCCGGCGCTCCCTCCGGCACGGCCACGTCGGCCAGCGGCTTGAGCACGCTGTCGCGGCTCGCCTCGATGGCCTGGAAGTAGGCGTTGGTCAGGCCCGGGAACTTGGGCGGCTCGTCCCAGGTGGTACCGGCGGCACGGTTGATGTTGATCGGCAGGTACCAGCTGTAGGTGTTGGTCTTCAGGTCGACCAGGTACGCGGCGCCGGTGACCACGGCCTTGGGATCGCTGGTCGGCACGTACGACGCATAGGTGCGCACATAGCCCACCTGCGGCATGTCGATCACGAGCAGCTTGTCGACCGCATGCTTGGCACGCAGCGAGGCGAAGTCCTTGCGCGCGGCGGTCGGCACCTCGGTGCGGATGTCGGGCAGCGACTTGAGGTCGATGGCCTCCTTGATGACCGTGACCTCGACGTTCTTCTTGCGCAGCGCGGCCGCCACGTCTTCCTTCAGGGATGCGAGGTCATCGCGCGCCAGGGTCTCGGTGTGCTTGGTCAGCGCGGAGTTGGAAGCGCTGGCGAAGGCGTAGCACAGCAGGCAGTCCGCGCCGGGAAAGAAGGTGTCGACCTTCGGCAGCTCGGACATCGCCACGCCGACCTTCGCGCTTTTCGCGCTGCTCGAAGTCAGCGCGTCCTTGCCCAGGGGCACGGGTTGCTGCGGCTTGATCGCGCATCCACTCAGAAAAATGCCAAGCGCCGCCACAGCGGCGAACAGACGCCATCTCATGTTTCTTCTCCTCGGTTTTGTTGTTGACCACAGGTGTAGCCCCGCAGCCGAGGAGATGGACTTCATGGAATCCGGCCGCCTCCCCGGCCGGAATTGTGACATTGTGTGAGCGTCTTGCGAATCCCGCGGCGCCTCAGCTCACCAGGGCGTCCATTTCAGGTCGCTGTGCGCCGAGGCCACCGTGCGCTCGATGAAGCGCACGCCGCGCGCCCCATCCTCCACGCGCGGGTAGTCGGCCTCGAGCGGATCGGCGCGCCGGCCTTCGAGGCGCGCGCGGATGTCGGCGGCGACGCCCGCGTAGACGTTGGCGAAGGCCTCGATGAAGCCCTCGGGATGGCCCGCGGGCAGGCGGCTCGCGCGGCGCGCCGATTCGTGCAGCCAGGGGGCGCCGCGCGTGAGCACGCGCAGTGGCCCGTCGTGCGGCAGGTGCACCAGCCGGCTCGGCTGCTCCTGGTGCCACTCGAGCGTGCCCAGGGTGCCCGCGATGCGCACGCGCAGGTCGTTCTCGAGGCCGGTGCTGATCTGCGAGGCGATGAGCACGCCGCGCGCGCCGCCCTGGTAGCGCAGCAGCAGGCTGCCGTCGTCGTCGAGCTGGCGGCCGGCCACGTGCGCCGTGAGGTCGGCGCACAGGCTCTCGATCTCGAGGCCGGTCAGCGTGGCGACGAGGTTCTCGGCATGCGAGCCGATGTCGCCGATGGCACCGGCCGCGCCGCTGCGCGCGGGGTCGGTGCGCCAGTCGGCCTGCTTGTTGCCGGTGCCCTCGAGCTGGCTCGCGAGCCAGCCCTGGTTGTATTCCACGACCACCTTGCGCAGCGTGCCGAGCTCGCCCGCGCGGATCATCGCGCGCGCCTGCCGCACCATGGGGTAGCCGGTGTAGTTGTAGGTGACGCCGAAGACCGTGCCCCGCGCCGCCACGCTGGCGACCAATGCATCGGCCTGCTCGCGCGTGTGGACCAGCGGCTTGTCGCACACCACGTGGAAGCCGGCCTCGACGAAGGCCCGCGCCACCGGGTAGTGCACGTGGTTGGGCGTGACGATCGAGACGAAGTCGATGCGCTCGCCGGCGGGCCGCTTCAGTTCATCGGCCAGCAGGGCCTGCCAGTCGCCATGGTTGCGCGCGTCGGCCAGGCCGAGGTCGGCGCCCGAGGCGCGCGCCTTGGCGGGATCGGAGGACAGCGCGCCGGCCACGAGCTCGATCTGGGCGTCGAGCGCGATCGCCTTGCGGTGCACGCCGCCGATGAAGGCATCGCGGCCGCCGCCGACCATGGCGTAGCGCAGCTTGCGATGGGGGGTGTCGGTCATCCAACTCCTTGAGGTTCCAGAGACGGGGTTCCCCCTCCCCGCAGGGAGAGGGAGCGAAGCGATCGGCCGGCCGGCCGATCCCGTTCAGAACGGCGAGTTCGGGTGGTAGAAGTCCTTGGCGTTGTCCTTGGTGATCAGCACCGACGGGATGATCGTGGTCGCGGGCAGCTTCTCGCCCTTCAGGCGCGCCTCGGCCGTGAGCTTGATGGCGTCGTAGATGAACTTCGGCGAGTAGCTCACGTCGGCCGTGATGCGCTTGTCCTTGCCGTCCATGATGGTTTTGACCATGCCCTTGGCGCCGGCGCCGCCGAACACGATTCTGATGTCGTCGCGCTTGGCCTGTTCGATCGCCTTGAGCACGCCCACGGCCATGTCGTCGTCGGCGGCCCAGATGGCGTCGATCTGCTTGAAGCGCGTGAGGTAGTCCTGCGTGACCTTGAAGGCGTCGTCGCGGTTCCAGTTGGCGTACTTGGCGTCGAGCAGCTTCACGTCGGGGCTGTTCTTGAGCACCGCGTTGAAGGCGTCCATGCGCTCGTTGTCGAGCGTGGTCGCGATGCCGCGCAACGCCACCACGTTGCCCTTGCCGCCGAGCTGCTTGACGATGTACTCGGCCGGGATGCGGCCGAAGGCGGTGTTGTCGCCGGCCACGTAGGCGTCCTGCGCGCTGGTGTCGGTCAGGCCGCGGTCGACCACGGTGACGTAGGCGCCCTTGGCCTTGACCTGCGCGACCGGCTTGGTCAGCGCGGCCGATTCGAACGGGAACACGACCAGCGCGTTGATCTTGGTGACCGTCGACAGGTCCTGCAGCTGGTTGGCCTGCTCGGGCGCGTTGGCGGCGGTCTTGATCGTGATCTTCAGGTCCTTGTGTTCCTTCTCGAGATCCTTCTTCGCCTGGTTGGCCCAGTAGTTGATGCCGCCCATGAAGCTGTGGGTGGCGGCGGGGATCGAAACGCCGAGGTTGACCTTGTCCGCGGCGAGCGCGGGCAGGCTGGCGAATGCCGCGGCGGCCACGGCCGTGAGCGCGATGCGTCGGGTGAAACGGGTCATGCTGATGTCTCCTCTTGGTGGATGGAACGGAACGGGAAGGAACCAGGTGTGGCCACGCCCAACGGCGTCATCGCTTTCCTCGCTGGAGGAAGGCCACGATGATGATCACGAAGCCCTGCACCGCGGCATTCAGGTACACGCTGATGATGCTGGTGAGGTTCAGGATGTTGCTGATGACCGAGAGCAGGATCGCGCCCACCACGGTGCCGGTGATGCTGCCCGCGCCGCCCTTGAGCGCGGTGCCGCCGACGATCACCGCGGCGATCGCCTCGAGTTCCCACAAGAGGCCCGTGGTCGGCGAGGCCGAGCCCAGGCGCGGCACGTACAGCAGCGTGGCGATGCCCACGCACACGCCGAGCAGCACGTAGGTCAGGATCTTCACGCGGTCGACGTCGACCGCGGCATAGCGCGCGACCTGCTCGTTGGAGCCGATGGCCTGCACGTAGCGGCCGTAGGCGGTGCGGTTGAGGATCACGCCGCCGACGATGGCGACGATGACGAACACCCACACCGGCACCGGGATGCCCGCGAGGCTCGCGTAGTAGACCGGCGCGTAGAGGTCCGACAGCTCGTTGTCGAGCGTGAGCGCGCCGCCGTCGGCGAAGTAGGTGAGGTAGGCGCGGAAGATGCCGAGCGTGCCCAGCGTGACGATGAAGGGCTCGATGCGGCCCTTGGTGATGAGCAGGCCGTGCGCGAGGCCGAACAGCGCGCCCAGCACCACCGCGAGCACGGCGCCGAGCATCACCGCCATCAGCGGCGAGCCGGTGGCGGGGCCGGCCCAGTTGATGAACATGATCACGCTGCCCGCGATCAGCGCGGCCATCGAGCCCACCGACAGGTCGATGCCGCCCGAGATGATCACGAAGCACATGCCGACCGCGATGATGCCGATGAAGGCGGTGCGCGTGAGCACGTTCATCGCGTTGTCGACGGTGGCGAAGTCGCCGTTGAGCAGGGTGCCGGCGATGCACAGCAGCACCAGGCCGATGACGGGGCCGAGGCCGTGCAGGTGCTCGGTCCAGCGCGCCTTGGGCTGGGCGCGGTGGGTGTCGGCAGTGGGTTCGGGGCTGTTGTTCATGGGGGCCGGGTGTGGGTCGTGGCTCAGTGCGCGCCGGTGGCGTGGGCGATGAGCGCTTCTTCGCTCAGGTGGTCGGCGTCGAGCGTGGCGACCAGCCGGCCCGCGCGCATCACCGCGACGCGGTGGCACAGGCCGATCAGTTCCATGAGCTCGGACGAGATGACGATCACGGCCAGGCCCTCGCGCGCCAGGCGCTGGACCAGGAAGTAGATGTCGCGCTTGGCGCCGACGTCGACGCCGCGCGTGGGCTCGTCGAGCACCACCACGCGCGGGCGCGGCTGCAGCACCTTGGCGAGCGCGAGCTTCTGCTGGTTGCCGCCCGACAGCGACGAGGCCCTGACCTCGAGCGAGCCGGCGCGGATGCCGTAGTCCTTGACCGCTTCGGCCAGCGCGCCGCGCTCGGCCTCGGGCTTGAGCCAGGGCGTGGCGTAGCGCTCGAGCGCCATCAGCGTGAGGTTCTGGCGCAGGCCGAAGTGCACGTGCAGGCCCTTGCCCTTGCGGTCCTCGCTCAGGTAGGTGAGGCCGTGTTTCGCGGCATCGCGCGGGCTGCGCCAGCCCTTGCCGTGGGGCACCGCGCGCCCGAGCATCTCGACGCTGCCGGCCGCGGGCCGCAGGCCCAGCAGGCCTTCGAACAGCTCGGTGCGGCCGGCGCCGACCAGGCCCGCGAAGCCGAGGATCTCGCCGGGGCGCACCTCGAAGCTCGCGTCCCGTGCCCAGCCGGGCACGCTGAAGCCCTGCACGCGCATCGCGGGCGCCTGCGCGGCCGACACCGGGTCGCGCGGCGGATAGAGGTCGGCCAGCTCGCGGCCCACCATCAGGTTGGCCATCTGCTGGCGCGTGACCTCGGCCGTGGGCGAGCGCGCGACGAAACGGCCGTCGCGCATCACGATCACCTCGTCGGTCACGCGCTCGACCTCGTCGAGCTTGTGCGAGATGTAGACGATGGTCACGCCATCGGCGCGCAACTGCGCGATCAGCTTGAACAGGCGCTCGGTCTCGCCGGGCGTGAGCGTGGCGGTGGGCTCGTCCATGACCAAGAGGCGCGCGCGGCGCGCGATGGCCTTGGCGATCTCCACCAGCTGCTTCTCGGCCACGATGAGCCGGCGCACCTTTGTGCGCGGGTCGGCCTGCAGGCCGACGGCCGCCAGCGCGGCGGCGGCCTCGCGCTCCATCGCGACGTCGTCGAGGAACAGGCCCTTCTTCTTCTCGTGGCCGAGGAAGATGTTCTGCGCGATGCTCAGGTCCTCGGCGAGGTTGAACTCCTGGTGGATCAGCACGATGCCCAGCGCCTCGGCATCGCGCGAGCCGGCGAACTGCTGCGGCTGGCCGTTGATGCGCAGCGTGCCGCCCGTGAGGCCCTCGTAGCCCGAGAGGATCTTCATCAGCGTGGACTTGCCCGCGCCGTTCTCGCCGAGCAGGCCGTAGACCTTGCCGGGCGCGAGCGCGAAGCTCACGCCGTGCAGCACCTGCACCGGGCCGAAGGACTTTCGCACGTCGTCGAATTCGACCGCGACGCTGGCTTTGTTCTGCGTTTCGCTCATGGCGCGATGCCCCTCGCCTTGAGGCTCTGCTGCATCGCGAGCACGCCGGCGCCGATCAGGCCGCCCTGCGCGGCCAGCGGCGTGTACTGGATCTCGAGATGGCGCGTCGACAGCGCGAGCGAGCGCTGGTAGACGCTTTGGCGCACGGCCGCGAGGAACAGCGGGCCGATGCGCGTGATGCCGCCGCCGATGAACACATGCGACGGATTGAAGAAGTTGACGACCGAAGCCAGCA
Organism: Variovorax sp. 20P10.2.4; assembly: GCF_058244205.1. Classification (NCBI taxonomy): domain Bacteria; kingdom Pseudomonadati; phylum Pseudomonadota; class Betaproteobacteria; order Burkholderiales; family Comamonadaceae; genus Variovorax; species Variovorax sp. 20P10.2.4. The sequence goes on along the minus strand of NZ_JBZAYE010000073.1, from coordinate 13,574 downwards.
TCTGGCCGATGAGGTTGCCCGCGCGCTGCACGATGGCGTTGGCCGCGGGATCGCCGGCGCGGCTGGCCTGGCCCACGTCGAGGGCCTCGATGCGACCCTGGCTGCGCAGCACCTCGGCCAGCACGGCGCTCTCGCCGGCCTCGGCCGCCTGCACCGCCATGCGCGTGATCGCGGGGCCGGCCGCCATCGCCTCGACGCAGCCCAGGTTGCCGCAATGGCAGCGCGGCCCTTCCTGGTCGACGCAGATGTGGCCCACGTCGCCGGCCGAACCGGCGGCGCCGCGATAGACCTCGCCGTGGCAGACGATGCCGCAGCCGATGCCGGTGCCGATCTTGATGACGAGGAAGTTCGAGAGCGAGCGCTTGAGGCGCCAGAGCTCGCCGAGCGCCATCAGGTTGACGTCGTTGTCGACGAACACCGGCGCAGCATAGTCCTCGCGCAGGTAGTCGCGGATCGAGAAGCTGTCCCAGGCCGGCATCAGCGGCGGATTGACGAGCTGGCCGATCTCGAAGTTGACCGGCCCGGGCACGCCGATGCCGATGCCGAACACGTCGCGCGCCGTGCGGCCGCAGCGGCCTAGCAGTTCGCGCATCAGCGCGCGCACGCGCGCCAGCACGACTGCCGGGCCGTCGCGCACGTCGGCCGCTTCCTCGTGCTGCGCGAGCACCGTGAGGTCGGGCTGCAGCACGGCGACCCCGAGGCTGGTGGCGCCGATGTCGACGCCCACGAGCACGCCGAGGTCGGCATGGAGCTGGAGGTTTTCGGGGCGGCGTCCGCCCGAGGAGCGCTGCAGGCCGGCTTCGGCCAGCAGGCCTTGTTCGAGCAGCCCGGCGATCAGCGCGTTGGCCTTGCTCTTGGAGAAGCCGAGTTCCTCGGCCATGGCATGGCGCGAACCGCCGGCCGACCAGAAGGTGGTCTCCAGCAAACGCATTTCGTCCGCAGTGATGCCGCTCCAGGGTGCCACGCGCGCTTGTCTCCGGTTCTTTATCGGGACCCGGCGGCATCGAGGCCGGCGGGCGAAGGCGAATACTAGGAGCAGGGCTTCAGCCAGACAAGGCTGAACTTCGACCATATTCAGATCGAAGACGGCTGGATTCGACCTTGACGACCAGGCCTCGCGCCGAGCCGGGACGAAAAAAAGCCGCCTCGGTGGGCGGCCTTCGGAAGCAGCAAGCCCGCAGGCTTACTTCTTCTGGCGGTACTTGCGCAGCGCTGCAATCTGCGCGGCCATCACGGCCAGTTCCGATTGCGCCATCGCGATGTCGATGTCGCTCTTGGCGTTCTTCAGCGCTTCCTCGGCGGCGGCCTTGGCCTGGTTGGCCTTCTCGTCGTCGAGGTCCTTGCCGCGGATCGCGGTGTCCGACAGCACGGTCACGGCGTTCGGCTGCACTTCGAGGATGCCGCCGGCGACGAAGACGAATTCCTCGTTGCCGTCGGCCGTTTCGATGCGCACGGCGCCGGGGCGGATGCGCGTGATCAGCGGGGTGTGGCGCGGATAGATGCCGAGCTCACCGGCTTCACCGGGCAGCGCGACGAACCTGGCTTCGCCCGAGAAGATCGACTCTTCCGCGCTGACCACGTCCACATGAATGGTGCCTGCCATGGTGATTCCTTCTTAAGCGACCTTCTTGGCCTTCTCGAACGCTTCGTCGATGCCGCCCACCATGTAGAACGCTTGTTCCGGCAGGTGGTCGGCTTCGCCGTTCACGATCATCTTGAAGCCGCGGATGGTTTCCGACAGCGGCACGTACTTGCCGGGCGAGCCCGTGAACACTTCGGCCACATGGAAAGGCTGCGACAGGAAACGCTGGATCTTGCGGGCGCGGGCCACGGCGAGCTTGTCGTCGGGCGCCAGTTCGTCCATGCCCAGGATCGCGATGATGTCGCGCAGTTCCTTGTAGCGCTGCAGCGTGCCTTGCACCGAGCGAGCCACGTTGTAGTGCTCTTCGCCGACCACGTTCGGGTCGAGCTGGCGCGAGGTCGAGTCCAGCGGGTCCACGGCGGGGTAGATACCGAGCGAAGCGATGTCGCGCGACAGCACCACGGTCGAATCCAGGTGGGCGAAGGTGGTGGCGGGCGACGGGTCGGTCAAGTCGTCGGCGGGCACGTACACGGCCTGGATCGAGGTGATCGAGCCGACCTTGGTCGAGGTGATCCGCTCTTGCAGGCGGCCCATTTCCTCGGCCAGCGTCGGCTGGTAGCCCACGGCGGAAGGCATGCGGCCCAGCAGTGCCGACACTTCGGTACCGGCCAGCGTGTAGCGGTAGATGTTGTCGACGAAGAACAGAACGTCGCGGCCTTCGTCGCGGAACGACTCGGCGATGGTCAGGCCGGTCAGCGCCACGCGCAGACGGTTGCCCGGGGGTTCGTTCATCTGGCCGTAGACCATCGACACCTTCGAGTTCGGCAGGTCGTCGAGGTCCACCACCTTGGCGTCCGACATTTCGTGATAGAAGTCGTTGCCTTCGCGGGTACGTTCACCCACGCCGGCGAACACCGACAGACCCGAGTGGGCCTTCGCGATGTTGTTGATGAGTTCCATCATGTTCACGGTCTTGCCCACGCCGGCGCCGCCGAACAGGCCCACCTTGCCGCCCTTGGCGAACGGGCACACCAGGTCGATCACCTTGATGCCGGTTTCCAGCAGGTCCTGCGAGGGCGACAGTTCGTCGTACGCGGGGGCCTTGCGGTGGATGGGAGCGGTCAGCTCCTGGCTGACGGGACCGCGCTCGTCGATGGGCGCGCCCAGCACGTCCATGATGCGGCCGAGGGTGGCCTTGCCGACCGGCACCGTGATGGGTGCGCCGGTGTTGGTCACGATGAGGCCGCGGCGCAGGCCGTCCGACGAGCCCAGCGCAATCGTGCGCACCACGCCATCACCGAGCTGTTGTTGCACTTCGAGGGTCAGCGCGCTGCCTTCGAACTTCAAGGCGTCGTACACCTTGGGCATCTGGTCACGCGGGAACTCCACGTCGACCACGGCGCCGATACATTGGACAATTTTTCCTTCAGCCATGGCGTTTCCTTCTGGATGGATTCTCAATAAATTTGCGACAGGTTCTTGCAGAAGCGTCCTGGTGCCAATGCGGGCCGCTTTTGCAAGAATGCCGGCCGGGCCGGCATCCTCGAAGTCAATGACGATGCGTTCGGATTTCTGCGCTCGTCGTGCTCAGCACTTCATCGCCGTGGCTTGCGCGGCGAAGGCGTCCGAAGCAGCCTTGCAGGCCTGGCCCAGGGCGGCCTTGTCGGCACCCATCGAAGCCCAGGTCGCCTTGGTCTGATCGAGGCTGGCCTTCATCGCGTCGGCGGCGGCACCGCTTTGCGAGCTGACGCAGGCGCTGACCTTCGTCAGGTAGTCGTTGCACTCTTGCGGCAGGTCGGCGGCCGAGGCCGTCGGTGCTGCTGCAGCCGGTGCCGAAGCAGGCGCTGCCGGTGCCGCGGCGGGAGCCGAAGCAGCGGGAGCAGGCGCCGGAGCCGGTGCGGCCGCCGGAGCGGGCGCGGGTGCCGGTGCCTCTTCCTTCTTGGAACAGGCGGTCAGAGCGGCAGCCACGGCCACCAGAGCGAGAAATTTCTTCATTGAATCGGGTCCCCTTTTTTCTGAGCTGGGCCGTTGTCACCGGTCCGCGTGCGGACCCGTGGGCAATGTGGCCCGGTGCATTGCCTCGATCAGACGCCCGCCGCTGCGGCCGCGCCCGACACGATTTCCGAAAGCTCCTTCGTGATGCCGGCCTGGCGGGTCTTGTTGTAGACCAGCTTCAGCTCGCTGATCACGTTGCCCGCGTTGTCGGTGGCGGCCTTCATCGCGACCATGCGCGCCGATTGCTCGGACGCCATGTTCTCGGCCACGGCCTGGTAGACCAGCGATTCCACGTAGCGCACCAGCAGCTCGTCGATGACGCTCTGCGCATCGGGCTCGTAGATGTAGTCCCAGGCGTGCTGGCCGCTCTCGACCTGCAGCGTCTCGGAAGCGAGCGGCAGCAGCTGCTCGACCACCGATTCCTGGCGCATCGTGTTGATGAACTTCGTGTAGCACAGGTACACGGCGCTCAGCTTGCCCTCGGCGTACGCGTCGAGCAGGACCTTGACCGGGCCGATCAGCTTGTCGAGGTGCGGCGTGTCGCCCAGCTGGGTGACATGCGACACCACGCGGGCGCCGATCCGGTTGAGGAAGCCCAGGCCCTTGTTGCCGATGGCGACCGCCTCGACCGCGTTGCCGGCCGACTGCTGCTCGCGCAGCTTGGCGGTGACGGCGCGCAGCACGTTGGTGTTCATGCCGCCGCACAGACCCTTGTCGGTCGTGACGACGATGAAGCCCGCGGCCTTGGCCTCGTTCTCCTTCATGAACGCGTGCGTGTACTCCGGATTCGCCTGGCCGAGGTTGGCCGCGATGTTGCGGATCTTCTCGCTGTAGGGGCGGGCGGCGCGCATGCGTTCCTGCGCCTTGCGCATCTTCGACGCGGCCACCATTTCCATGGCCTTGGTGATCTTCTTGGTGTTCTCCACCGATTTGATCTTGCCGCGGATTTCCTTACCAGCTGCCATGAGGATTCCTTTGGGGGTCGATCAGGCGAACGACTTCTTGAACGAGGTGATCGCCGCGTGCAGTTCGGCTTCCGAGTCCTTGTCGATCGCCTTGGCCTGTTCGACCTTGTCGAGCAGGGCCGCGTGGCTGGTCTTGAGGAACTGGTGCAGGCCGTGCTCGAAGGCCAGGACCTTCTTGACGTCGAGATCGTCCATGAAGCCCTTGTTGACCGCGAACAGCGACGCGCTCATCAGCGAGATGGACAGCGGGCTGTACTGGGCCTGCTTCAGCAGTTCGGTCACGCGGGCACCGCGGTCGAGCTGCTTGCGGGTGGCTTCGTCGAGGTCGGAAGCGAACTGCGCGAACGCAGCCAGTTCACGGTACTGCGCGAGGTCGGTACGGATACCGCCCGACAGGCCCTTGATCGCCTTGGTCTGTGCCGACGAACCCACGCGCGACACCGAGATACCGGCGTTGATGGCGGGACGGATGCCGGCGTTGAACAGGCTGGTTTCCAGGAAGATCTGGCCGTCGGTGATCGAGATCACGTTGGTCGGCACGAAGGCGGACACGTCGCCGGCCTGCGTTTCGATGATCGGCAGCGCGGTCAGCGAACCGGTCTTGCCCTTGACTTCACCCTTGGTGAAGGCTTCGACGTAGTCGGCGTTCACGCGGGCCGCGCGCTCGAGCAGACGGCTGTGGAGATAGAACACGTCGCCGGGGTAGGCTTCGCGGCCCGGCGGGCGGCGCAGCAGCAGCGACACCTGACGGTAGGCCACGGCCTGCTTCGACAGGTCGTCATAGACGATCAGGGCGTCCTGGCCGCGGTCGCGGAAGTATTCGCCCATCGTGCAGCCCGAGTAGGCCGACACGTACTGCATGGCGGCCGATTCCGACGCCGATGCGGCCACCACGATGGTGTAGTCCATCGCGCCGGCTTGTTCGAGGGAGCGCACCACGTTCTTGATCGACGAAGCCTTCTGGCCGATCGCGACGTAGACGCAGGTCATGTTCTGACCCTTCTGGTTGATGATCGCGTCGATCGCCACGGCGGTCTTGCCGGTCTGGCGGTCGCCGATGATCAGCTCGCGCTGGCCACGGCCGACGGGCACCATCGAGTCGATCGACTTGAGGCCGGTCTGCATCGGCTGGTCGACGGACTTCCGTGCGATCACGCCCGGGGCGACCTTCTCGATCACGTCGGTCATCTTGGCGTTGATCGGACCCTTGCCGTCGATCGGCTGGCCCAGCGCGTTGACCACGCGGCCGATGAGCTCGGGGCCCACCGGCACTTCCAGGATGCGGCCCGTGCACTTGACGGTGTCGCCTTCCGAGATGTGCTCGTACTCGCCCAGAATCACGGCGCCGACGGAATCGCGCTCGAGGTTCAGCGCCAGGCCATACGACGGAACGCCGTCGGCCGTGGGCGGGAACTCGAGCATTTCGCCCTGCATCGCGTCCGACAGGCCGTGCACGCGCACGATGCCGTCGGTCACCGACACCACGGTGCCCTGGTTACGGATATCTGCGCTGACGCCAAGCCCTTCGATGCGGCTCTTGATCAGCTCGGAAATTTCTGCGGGATTGAGTTGCATGACTCTTTCCTTCTTTCAATAAATAGGGCTTACCGCGGCGACAGACCGCCTCAGGCGGTGAGCGCAGCTTTCATTTGTTCGAGCCGGGCCTTGACGGACATGTCGAGCACCTCGTCGCCGACCACGGCACGGATGCCGCCGATCAGTTCGGGGTCGATCGCGACGCTCGTCTTGAGCTTGCGACCGAAGCGGCGCACGAGCGCCGCCTCGATGTCCTGCAGCGCGGCGCCTTCGATCGGGAAGGCGCTGTAGATCACCGCATCGGACGAACCGCTGCTGGCGTTCTTGAGGGCACGGAACTGGACCGCCACCTCGGGAACGGCCGCGAGGCGGCCGTTGTCGAGGACGGTGCGAAGGAAGTTCGTGCCGAGGTCCGGCAGCGGCTGGGACAGCAGGCCGGCGACCAGGCCGACGACCTGCTCGGGCGCGACCTTGGGATTGGCCGCGAACTGCAGCAGTTGCGGGTTCCCGACGACGGCAGCCAGCTGGTCGATCCAGCCGGTGGTGGCGTCGAGGTTGCCGGCACTGGCCTGGAACAGCGCTTCAGCGTAGGGACGGGCAATGGTCGCGAGTTCGGCCATGTCGTCCTCAGAGCTCGGTCTTCAGGCGCTGGAGCAGGTCGGCATGGACGCCGGCGTCGACTTCCTTGCGGAGAATCTGCTCGGCACCCTTGACGGCCAGCGCGGCAACCTGCTCGCGCAGCGCTTCGCGGGCGCGCACGGTCTGCTGCTCGGCCTCGTCGCGGGCAGCCGCGACGATCTTGTTGGCCTCTTCGTTCGCACGGCCCTTGGCTTCTTCGATGATCTGCTGGGCGCGGCGCTCGGCGTCGGCCAGACGGCTGGCGGTCTCGGTGCGAGAAGCCGACAGTTCCTGTTCGACGCGCTGGTTGGCGGACTGCAGTTCGGCCTTGGCCTTGTCGGCGGCCGCCAGGCCCGCGGCGATCTTTTGTGCCCGGTCATCCAAAGCCTTCGCGATCGGCGGCCACACGAATCTCATCGTGAACAGCACGAGCAACAGGAAGACGATGGCCTGAACGAACAGGGTCGCGTTGATACTCACGGCAACACCTTTCTAGAGTGGCGTTGAAACCGGATTACTTCGGCAGGGCGGACAGGAAGGGGTTGGCGAACGCGAACAGCAGGGCGATGGCCACGCCGATCAGGAAGGCCGCGTCGATCAGACCGGCCAAGATGAACATCTTGGTCTGCAGGTCGTTCATCAGTTCGGGCTGACGGGCCGACGATTCCAGAAACTTGCCACCCATCAGGGCGATACCGATCGATGCACCGATAGCGCCGAGACCGACGATCAGACCACAGGCGAGAGCAACGAGACCGAGAACGTTGGATGCTTCCATGATGACTCCTTAGATTTAACTGGATGAATGCAAAAGAAAAAGAACGAAAGGGAACCGAGCCTCAGTGGGCCTCATGAGCCTGGCCCAGATAAATGAGCGTCAGCATCATGAAAATGAATGCCTGGAGCGTGATCACCAGAATGTGGAAGATCGCCCAGACAGTACCGGCAATGACGTGGCCCACTGGCAACAGCACTCCCGAGAACGACGCAGCCATCGCGCCGCCCATGAGCGCGATCAGCATGAAAACGAGTTCGCCCGCGTACATGTTGCCGAACAGCCGCATGCCATGCGACACGGTCTTGGCCACGTACTCGATGATCTGCATCAGCAGGTTGACGATGCCGAGGATCACGGCAAACGCGGGGTTCTTGCTGGTGCCGAACGGCGCGGTCACCAGTTCGTGCGCCCAGCCGCCGACGCCCTTGATCTTGATGCTGTAGAGCAGGCACAGCAGCAGCACGGAGGTCGACAGGCCCAGCGTGGTGGACAGGTCGGCCGTGGGCACGGCGCGCATGTACGCATGATGCGGATCGTGGCCGGCAACTTCATGCAGCTTCGCCCAGATGGCCGGCAGCAGATCCACCGGCAGCATGTCCATCGCGTTGAGCAGGAAGATCCAGACGAACACCGTGAGCGCGAGCGGCGCAATGAACTTGCGGCTCTTGGCGTTGTGGATGTTGGCCTTGGTCTGGTTGTCGACCATCTCGACCAGGATCTCGACCGCGGCCTGGAAGCGGCCCGGCACGCCCGACGAGGCCTTGCGCGCGGCCAGCCACAGCACGAAGCAGCCCAGTGCGCCGATGATCAGCGCATAGAGGACGGAGTCGAGATTGATGATGTTGAAGTCGACGATCGACTTCTGCACCACGGGATTGAGACTCCAGTCGACCTGCCAATGCTGGAGGTGATGAACGATGTACTCACTCGCAGTCGGTGCGTGTCCTTCGGCGGCCATCTTCAGCGTCTCTTTTTTAAACAGTCAAATCCGGTTCAACAACCTGGGCCGCACCACGAGCGCGATCCAGTACGTCTTCAGGGCGGCGATCACGCCAGCGACCAGCGCCAGCCAGTTCAGCCCTCCGACCAGCCACGGTGCCGCGACCAGCATGGCCACGGTCAGCACGATCTTGATCGACTCCCACACAAAAAACCTCAGCATGGCAGCGGACTGTGACACTGCTCCCGTTCCGCGCCGTACGCCTCGAACGAACAGCGCCGCCGGTACAGCCACCGCCATCGCTCCGTAGAGCGCCGACACGGCGGCGGACGACAGTCCAGTCCACACCCATGCAACTCCCGCCACGATCACTCCCAAGGCCACTTGGGCCCCGATCACCCACCAGGGCGACAGTTCGGGATTTTGCTCGCGCAGCCGCTGCGCCTCTTCGGGCGTGAGCGGCTCGAAATCAGAGATTTCGGCCTCGGGTTTAGCTTCAGGGGTCTTGGTTGTCATTTGGAATGCGACCCCTTGCCTACCGCGAATTCTACAAAGCCTCTGATTATAAGGACAAACCCGCGCCGATCCTGACATCTTGGGCGCACAAGCGACACCTTCGGCCCGGCGCTCATAATTTGCGCCATGCAATCCCTGCCCGCCACCCTGTGCCATCTCGATGGCGAATACCTTCCGCTGCGCGACGCGAAGATCAGCGTCCTGGACCGCGGCTTCATCTTCGGCGACGGCATCTACGAAGTGATCCCGGCCTACGACGGCCACCTGTTCTGCCTCGACGAACACCTGGCCCGGCTCGAGCGCTCGCTCGCCGAGGTCCGGATCCCGAACCCGCACACGCGCGAGGGCTGGCGCGCGCTGGCCGGGCGGCTGGTGGCCTCGGCGGCCGGCGAAGCCAGCGTTTCGGTCTACATCCAGGTCACGCGCGGGGTGGCGCCGCGCGACCACGCGATGGTCCAGGGCATCGTGCCCACCGTCTTCGCGATGGTCAACACCCTCATCCTGCCCGGCGAGGCGGCGCGCACGGACGGCGTGCGATGCGTGACCGCCGACGAGTTCCGCTGGGCCAAGGCGCACATCAAGAGCACCAGCCTGCTGGGCGCGGTGATCGCGCGCCAGATCGGCGTGGACGCGGGCGCGACCGAGACCGTGATGTTTCGCGACGACTGGCTCAGCGAGGCCGCCTCGAGCAACGTCTGGGTGGTCAAGGACGGCACCGTGCTCGGCCCGCCGCGCGACAACCTGGTGCTGACCGGCATCCGCTACGGCCTGCTCGAGCGCCTGTGCGCCGAGCATGGCATCCCGTTCGCGCTGCGGCGCATCGCGCGCGACGAGGTGTTCGCGGCCGACGAGCTGATGATCTCCTCGGCCACCAAGGAGGTGCTGCCCGTGACGCAGCTCGACGACCGGCCCATTGGCAATGGCCGACCCGGCCCCATCTACCAGAGCTTGTACGCGGCCTACCAGGAGGCCAAGCGACGCAACGCACAGGCGCAGCAGCCGCCACGAGGAGTATCCGCATGAGCACCGAACGTCCCGACACGCCCGCACCGGCCGCCGACGCGGCCGACGCCGTCACCGATCCGCGCAAGGATTCGCTGATCGAGTACCCCTCGCAGTTCCCGATCAAGGTGATGGGCGCGAAGGTCGACGGCTTCGTGCACGCGATCACCCAGATCGCCGAGCGCTTCGACCCGAGCTTCGACGCCACCACCGTCGAGCTGCGCGACAGCAAGGCCGGCAACTACCTCGGCGTGACGATCACCGTGACCGCCACCAGCCGCGAGCAGCTCGACGACATCTACCGCGCCCTGTCCTCGCACCCGATGGTCAAGGTCGTGCTCTGAGCACGGGCGAGCGATGCCGCGTTGTGCGCTGACACGCTGGCGGCACCTCGCGGCCGCGCTGTGCGCGGGCGGCCTGGCGGTGGCCTGCTCCACCGCCCCCAATCCCTACTACGACGCGAGCCGCCCGCACCACCGGCCTGACGGCTTCCAGGACAACTACGTCGAGTTCCAGCCCAAGAACTTCTTCATCGACGTGCTGGTGCGCTGGCAGATCCCGTCCTGGTTCAAGGGCCTGCCGAAGGCGCCCGAGGCGCCGCCGCCGGTAGTCAAGCCCGACCTCGCGCTGCTGCGCGCCAACGCCACGGCCCAGCCGATGCGCCCCACCGCCACCTTCATCGGCCATGCCACCGTGCTGGTGCAGCTGCCGACCGCGACCGGCGGCCTCAACCTGCTGACCGACCCGGTGTTCGGCGAGCGCGCCTCGCCGGTGTCCTTCGCGGGCCCGAAGCGCTTCCAGCCGCCGGGCCTGGCGCTGGCCGAGCTGCCGCGCATCGACCTGGTGCTGATCAGCCACAACCATTACGACCACCTCGACGAGGCCAGCGTGAAGGCGCTCGCGGCGCAGGCCGGCGGATCGCCACTGTTCGTGGTGCCGCTGGGCATCGCGCCCTGGCTGGCCGAGCGCGGCATCGCCAACGCAGTCGAGCTCGACTGGTGGGACAGCCTCGAGCTGCCGCCCGGCACGAGCCCCGGCAGCGCCCCGCCGCAGGCTTCGCAGGTGCGGATCCAGCGCAACGGTGCGGGCCTCGCGGCCACGACGGACGCCACCCAGGTCTTCCTCACGCCCGCCCAGCACTGGAGCGCGCGCGGCCTCGGCGACCGGCTGAAGACGCTGTGGGGCGGTTTCGCCGTGCTGTCGCCGAAGCTGCAGCTCTTCTATTCGGGCGACACCGGCTATTCGCGCGACTTCGCCGACATCCAGGCCCGCTTCGCGCCGCGCCAGGGCCCGGCCCAGGGCGGCGGCTTCGACCTCGCGCTGCTGCCCGTGGGCGCCTACGAGCCGCGCTGGTTCATGAAGGACCAGCACGTGAATCCCGAGGAGAGCGTGCGCATCCACCGCGAACTCGGCGCCAAGCGCAGCCTGGGCGTGCACTGGGGCACCTTCGCGCTGACCGACGAGGCGCTCGACCAGCCGCCGCGCGACCTCGCCGCCGCGCGCCAGGCCCAGGGCGTGGCCGCCGACGATTTCTTCACGCTCGCCATCGGCGAGACCCGCACCCTGCCCGAGCGGCAGCCCCCACAATGAGCACCGACACCGCAGCGCCCCCCATCGCCCTCGACTGGCAAGGCCGCGTCGACTACGCCGCCACCTTCGCCGCGATGAAGCAGTTCACGCTGGAACGCACGCCGGATACGCCCGATGCGCTATGGATTTGCGAGCACGCGCCGGTCTTCACGCAGGGCATCGCGGGCCGCCAGGACCACATCCTCAACCCCGGCGAGATCCCCGTGGTGCAGACCGACCGCGGCGGCCAGGTCACCTTCCACGGCCCGGGCCAGGTGGTGGCCTACCCGCTGATCGACCTGCGCCGCGCGGGCTACTTCGTCAAGGAATACGTCTACCGGCTCGAGGAGGCGGTGCTGCGCACGCTGTCGCATTTCGGCGTCACCGGCCACCGCGTGGCGGGCGCGCCCGGCATCTACGTGCGCCTGGACGACCCGTTCTCGCACGCCGCCCTCACCGGCCCGCGGCCCGAGCACGACCCGTTCCGCGGCCTCGGCAAGATCGCCGCGCTGGGCATCAAGGTCAGCCGCCACGCCACCTACCACGGCGTGGCGCTCAACGTCGACATGGACCTCGAACCCTTCTCGCGAATCAACCCTTGCGGCTACGCCGGGCTGCAAACGGTCGACCTTTCTACAATCGGCGTCCAATCCACATGGGAAGAAGCCGCCGCCGTGCTGGGCCGCAAGCTCGGTACTTTCCTGGCGCCTTGACGAGAACTCCAATGAGCACCACCGAAGTCGTCCGCGACGCCCAGAGCGCCGAAACCTACAACCCGCTGGCCAAGCAGAAGGCCGCGGCCAAGCTCTCGCGCATCCCCGTCAAGGTGATCCAGCAGGGCGAGGTGCTCAAGAAGCCCGAGTGGATCCGCGTCAAGGCCGGCAGCCCGACCACGCGCTTCTACGAGATCAAGCAGATCCTGCGCGAGAGCAACCTGCACACGGTCTGCGAGGAAGCCTCGTGCCCCAACATCGGCGAATGCTTCGGCAACGGCACCGCCACCTTCATGATCATGGGCGACAAGTGCACGCGGCGCTGCCCCTTCTGCGACGTGGGCCATGGCCGCCCCGATCCGCTCGACAAGGACGAGCCGCTCAACCTCGCGAAGACCATCGCCAAGCTGCGCCTGAAGTACGTGGTGATCACCAGCGTCGACCGCGACGACCTGCGCGACGGCGGCAGCCAGCACTTCGTCGACTGCATCAGGAACATCCGCGAGCTCTCGCCGATGACGCAGATCGAGATCCTGGTGCCCGACTTCCGCGGCCGCGACGACCGCGCGCTCGAGATCCTCAAGGCCGCGCCGCCCGACGTGATGAACCACAACCTCGAGACCGCGCCGCGCCTGTACAAGGAAGCGCGCCCGGGCAGCGACTACCAGTTCAGCCTAAACCTGCTGAAGAAGTTCAAGGCGCTGCACCCCGAGGTGCCGACCAAGAGCGGCATCATGGTCGGCCTCGGCGAGACCGACGAGGAGATCCTGCAGGTCATGCGCGACATGCGCGCCCACGACATCGACATGCTGACCATCGGCCAGTACCTGTCGCCGTCGGGCTCGCACCTGCCGGTGCGCCGCTACGTGCATCCCGACACCTTCAAGATGTTCGAGGAAGAGGCCTACAAGATGGGCTTCTCGCACGCGGCCGTGGGCGCGATGGTGCGTTCGAGCTACCACGCGGACCAGCAGGCGCACGCGGCCGGCGTCTGAGCCGCGCGAGCCCCCTGCAACGAGCGGCCTCCGGGCCGCTTTTTTCATGGCGCGGCCCGTCGCCTCGGGCTCACCGGGCGCCGGGCATCTTCGCTATCCTGCACGACCGGCAACGACCGAGGATCCGACCTTGCAGCAACCCGCTTCCGCTTCTTCCGACGCTTCCTTTCAGGCCCTGATGGAACGCGACTTCGGCGTGATCGCCGACCTGATCCGCTTCCATGCGCACAACACCCCCGAGCGCCCCGCGCTCGCCGACGCCGCGCAGCAGCTCGACTACCGCGCGCTCGACGCGCTGATGGACCGCATCGCCGCCAGCCTGCAGCGCGACGGCCTGCGCGCCGGCGACGCGATCGCGGTCTGCG
>NZ_JBZAYE010000729.1:0-3370 GCF_058244205.1 Variovorax sp. 20P10.2.4 | reverse complement strand
CCGGCAGGCCGCGGCGCAGCTCGGCCAGGCGGCGCGCATCGGGGCACAGCTCCTCGTAGGGCCGTGGCAGCGGCCAGGTGCTGCCGAGCACGAGCCGGTCGACCGCGCGCGGATGCAGCAGCGCCAGCGCCTGCGCCACGCGGCCGCCGAAAGAGGAGCCGAACACATGCGCGCGCTTGAGGCCCAGCGCCTTCACGAGCTGCTGCGCATCGTTCGCGAGGTCCGCGAGCGTGGCCGCGCGCTCGGGCGCTTCCGTGTCGCCGCAATCTCGCTGGTCGTAGGCGATCACGGTGAACTGCTTCGCCAGATGCGGCACCAGCGCGGCGAACATCTGGCGCGAAGCTTCCGCGCCATGCATCAGCAGCAGCGCCGGGCCCTGGCCCGCGCGGTCGAAGGCGATGCGGACCTCGCCGGCCTGCACGAACTCGGTCATGCCGCGTCCTCCCACGGTTCTTCCTCGCGGTCCAGCCAGAAGGTCATCTCGATCTTCAGTCCGCGCGGGTCGTGCAGAAAGAGCTGGTGGATGTCCCAGCCGGGAATAGGCGCCTCGGCGAAGGGCACTTCGAGCGCGCGCAGGTGCGCTCGCATCTCGCGCAGCCCGTGGGCGCGGAACGAGATGTGGTCGACATGGCCCGTGGGCGGTTGCGGCGGCGCATCGGCCGTCGCGAGATGGGCGAACAGGTGCACGATGGGCTGGCCCTCGGCATAGAGCCAGGCGCCGGGCGCGGGAATCTCGGGCCGGGCGCCGGCTTCCAGGCGCAGCACGCGCGTGTAGAAGTCCAGCAGCGGCGGCAGTTCCGCGGGCGTGCAGCGGATCGTGAAGTGGTGCAGCGCGGTGACGGGCATGGCGTCAGTCCAGCAGCTTCGACAGCACGGCCGACAGCTCGGCGGCCGGGTCCGTCGGCGTCCACGGCATGCGGAAGGCGACGTGGCCGTCGGGCCGCACCAGCACCGCGCCGTGCTGGCCCAGCAGCAGGCCGTCCTTCTCGTGCGCGTCCTCTAGCTGGCGCGCCTGCACCACGCGGCCGTTGCGGCCCGACACCTGGCGCGCCGCCTCCATCCAGGCATCGGCGCGCGGACCGGCCACGAGCACGAACTCGCGGTCGAACCAGTCGAGCGTGGTGTGGCGCCGCGCGAGGTCCAGCCACAGGTGCGGAAAGCGCATGCCGGGCTTGTCGGCCGGCTCGTACCAGCGAGCGCGCATCACATGGCGGCCGGTGCCGTCGGGGATCACGGCGCCGTCCTCGTAGCAGAAGCCCAGCGACTGGCCAATGCTGTGGATGTGGTTGTCGCTGTCGCGGATCCAGAACTCGATGCGCTCGCGGTTGCCCGAGCGCAGCGCCTCGTCGCAATGGTTGAAGCGCATTGCGTTGTGCAGGCTGAAGTCGGCGTTCGATTCGGCGATCGGCCGGCGCTCGCTCTCGTAGCTGTCGAGCAGCCGCGCGCTGGCGCGCCCGCTGAGCACGAAGGCCAGCTTCCAGGCCAGGTTGTGCGCGTCCTGGATGCCCGAGTTCATGCCATAGCCGCCATTGGGCGGAAAGCGGTGCGCCGAATCGCCGACCAGCAGCACGCGGCCGCGCCGGAAGTTCGCGGCCACCTGGCGGCTCATGCGCCACACCGAGCGGTTGATGACCTTCACCTCGAGGTTGGGCACGCCCGAGACGGTGCGCGCGAGCTGCACCACCTCGGCATCGCTGCGCGCGCCGGTGCGCTCGTCGGTCTCACGGCCCACCGGCAGCAGGTTGAGCCAGCGGTCCTTTCCGTTGGTGTTGAGCACGGTGGTGATCGGGTACGGTGAGTCTTTGGCGTAGACGCGCCAGCCGGCGCAGGTGGCCGAGTCGCGCACCTGCGAGAGATCGGCCTGCCAGAACTCGTTGGCCATCACGGCCAGCGTGGCTGGGCCGCGCATCTCGATGTCGGCCTGGCGCCGCACCGAGCTCGCGGCGCCGTCGGCCGCGATCAGGTACCGGGCCTGCCAGGTCAGGGTCTCGCCGGTGTCGAGCCGGCGGCCGGTCACGGCGATGCCGTCGGCGCTCTCGGCGTAGTGCAGGAACTCGTGGCCGAACAGGAAGCGGCCGACCTCGCTCTTTCGGGCATGGGCGAGCAGCTCCTGCTCCACCGTGTCCTGCGACTGGATGATCTTCCAGCTCGGCGAGTGGCCGAGGTTCGGCTCGGGATTCGTGCGGCCCCATTCGTGGCCGGTCATCGATTCGCAGAAGGCGAAGAAGTCGGCGCCGTCGGGCAGCGCATGGCGCTTCATCAGGCCGTCGATGCCCCACTGGCGAAAGATCTCCATCGTGCGCGTGTAGGTGCCGCGCGCCTTCGGATGGTCGGTGGTGGTCGGGCTGCGCTCGAGCAGCACGAAGTCGACGCCGAAGCGCTGCAGCAGGATCGCCATCGACAGGCCCACGGGGCCGCCGCCGACGATCACGACGAGGTTCTTGGATTGCATGGTCAGGCCTTCACTTCAGGAGAAAGAGCGGGGAGATCGATCGGCACCGCGTCGGCGGCGAAGCGGTAGGCGAGACCGGGCGCGACCGGCACCCAGCGCGCGGCGGCCAGCGCCAGCAGGCGGATGCCGAGCACCTCATCGGGCTGCCAGCGCTCGCGGACGCCGAACACGTTGAAGGTGGCGAAGCACAGCGCGCCTTGCAGCAGCGGCACGTTGACCACGCTGCACAGGCCCGCGGGCCGCATCTGCTCGAAGTCGTCGAAGTGGCGCGCCAGCACCTGGGCGCCCTCGCCCACGAACACGCGGCCCTGGCGGAACAGGCGATCGGTCCAGCGCGTGTGCGTCTTGCGCTTGGCGCCGTTGACCGGATAGCGGTGCGCCTCCGACGAATAGAAGCGGCGCAGCCGGATCTCGCCGGCCGGATCGTCTTCGGTCGTCACGTTCTGCTGGATGCTGAAGATGCTGCCGGGCACGAGCTCGCGCCGGCAGCGATCGATTCGGCGCAGCGCCTCGTCGGCGTCGCGCGCTGCGTCGAGCGCGTCGAGGAGATCGGCCAAGGTGGCCATGAGCGTCGTGGCGGTGGCTGCGGGCATGGAGAAAAGTCTAGGCCTCGCGATTCACCAAAGTGGACTAAATTCTGATCGGGCGATAACCTGACGGTTATGGCCTCCCCGACCGCCCGCGACCCCGCCGCCGACCTGCAGCACGCGCTGCTCTCGCGCCTCAAGCTGCGCCAGCTCTCGCTGCTGCAGGCCATCGACCGGCACCGCACGCTGGGCCGCGTGGCGGCCGAGATGCGGCTGAGCCAGCCCGCGATCACCAAGGCGCTGCGCGAAACCGAGGACATCTTCGGCAACCGGCTGTTCGAGCGCAGCAGCCGCGGCCTGGTACCGACCGCGGCCGGCGAGGCGGTGCTGC
>NZ_JBZAYE010000728.1:0-3370 GCF_058244205.1 Variovorax sp. 20P10.2.4 | reverse complement strand
GCCGAGCCATTTGCGCGCGTCCTGCAGGGTGCGGTCGAGCAGGCCCAGCACCGTGGGGCCCATGCCGGCCGGCAGCACCAGGCTGTGCAGCAGCGTGGCGCAGAAGATGCCCAGGCCGATCTCCTCGACGCGCGCGACGGCGGTGTCGAACAGCGCCTCGGGCGCCTGCACCGAGGGGAAGCCGATCAGCGCGGCGGTGTAGCCCGCGAGCATGAAGACGTAGGAGCGCGGCGTGCGGTCGAACAGCGAGATGCACAGGCACAGGCCGACCCACAGCGCGAGCACCAGCGTCAGCAGCTCGGGCGCGTTCGACAGCGCGGGCACCAGCAGCACGGTGGCGGTGCTGCCGATCAGCGTGCCGCAGAAACGGTAGACCGCCTTCGAGCGCACCGCGCCAGCCAGCGGATGGGCGACCACATAGGTGGTCATCAGCGCCCAGAACGGACGCGGCAGGCCGGCGCGGCTGGCGAGGTACATCGCGAGCATCGCGGCGGCGAAGCTCTTGGTGGAGAAGACGATCTCGGCGCGGCTGAAGCGCGGCAGGCTCAAGGCAGGCATCTAGCGTCGCCCCTCGGCCGGTGCGCTGCGGCCCAGCCGTTCCTCGAGCACCGCGAACACGCGCAGGCAGGCCGCGAGGTCCTCGTCGGACACGCCCTCGAACAGCCCGGCGCGCATCAGGCTCAGCGCGGCCTCGATGGGTTCGCAGGCGGCCTCGCCCGCGGGCGTGAGGTGCAGGGTCTTGGCGCGGCGGTCGGCCGGGTCCTCGCGGCGCTCGACATAGCCGGCCTCCACGAGCTGGTCGAGCGAGCGCACCAGCGACGGCCCCTCGATGCCCAGCGCCTCGGCCAGCACGCCCTGGCGCACGCCCTGCTCCATGCGGCCGATCATCACCACCGGCCAGGCCAGGGTCTGCGACAGGCCCACGTGCGCGACCGCCTTGTCGGCCGCGGCGCGGTAGCCGCGCTGCAGGGTCGAGAACTGCATGCCGAGCTTCATCAGCGCGGCTTCGCGCGCTTCCTTTTTCTTCTTACGGCCGGCGGGCGGCGTGACCGATTCGGCCATGGCAAGGCTTCCAATTAGTTAGCTTGCTATCGATTATACGGGTTTACCCCAGATCGTGCCGGCCATGCCGACGGGCGGGTCATGCACCGCCTGGCATGACCCGACGAAGAACGTTGGGGAAGAAGAAAGAAAAGTGTGAAGCGCGCCGATAAGCCGGATTCTGTGCACCGGACATCTCTTGCGAAATGCCCGGCGTGACCGCCATTACTCTGGGCCGTCTGTCGCCAGACGGCTCGATGCCACCTACCCGCCAGCTCAGCGGAACCACCTCGATACTGGCCTACTTGGTGTTGCTGCGCGCAGAGATTGCCCGTTTCACCCGAACTGAATCGGCTCGTCTCTGTTGCTCTGATCCTCACCTCACGGTGGAGAGCCGTTAGCTCCTGCGCTGTCCTGTGCAGTCCGGACGTTCCTCCAGTGCGGTCTTTCGACGCGGTGCCCGAAGGCATCGCCCCTTGCGGGCTTGCACCAGCGGCGGTCTGGCACGCTTCACGGGGCGGATTATCGCCGCTTCGCGCATGCCCTCATCCCGCGATGCCGCAGAACTCGCGCCGGTACTGCTCGGGCGTCGTGCCCGCCTCGCGCTGGAACATCGCGATGAAGGCCGAGGCCGTGCTGTAGCCGAGGTCGAAGGCGATCTCCTGCACCGTGCGGCCGGCCTCCAGCGCGTCGATGGCGCGCAGGAAGCGCAGCCGCTGGCGCCAGTCGCCGAAGGACATGCCGAGTTCGCGCTGGCACTGGCGCGCGAGCGTGCGCTCGGTCATGTGCACGCTCGCGGCCCACTCGGCCAGCGAGCGGTGGTCGCCCGGCTCGGCCTGCAGCGCCTCGAGCACGCCGACCAGCGCGGGCGAAGCGGCCGCGGGCAGGTAGCAGCGCAGCACCTCGGCGCGTGCGAGCTGGTCGACCACCACCTGCGCGAGCCGCAGGTCGGCCGGCGTGACGGGCTCGTTCACATCGCGCGCGGCGAAGTCGGCCAGCACGCTGCGGATGATCGGGCTGATGCGCACGGTGCAGGGCTGCGTGGGCAGCTCGGCGCACAGCGCGGGCACGATGTAGACGGTGCGGTAGACGACGGCATGGCGCAGCGTGCAGCTGTGCACCACCCGCGGCGGGATCCACACCGCGTACTGCGGCGGCGAGAGGAAGCGCAGGCCCTCGGCCTCCATCTGCATGGTGCCGTGCGCCGTGTAGTTGAGATGGCCCCAGCTGTGGCTGTGCGGCGCGGCCAGGGTGTCGGCGCCGAATTCGTCCCAGTTGAAATAGAACGGGCCGGCCTTGTGCTCCACGTCCTGGATCGACAGGTAGCGCGCGCGATCGGCCATGGCGGGGCGGTTCCTCGAAAGAGCGTCCGGAATTCCGGACCGGTTGTCCTGATCGAGCTATATGCCGCAGGACGGACGCACCGATGATAGCCCCGCCTCCTCCTGAAAGTCCTGTCCCATGTGGCCCTATGCCTTCCCCCTGCTCGCCGTCGTCATCTGGTCGGGCAACACCGTCGTCAGCAAGATGGCAGCCGGCACCATCGCGCCGGCCGAGATCAGCTTCTACCGCTGGCTGCTCGCGGCCCTGCTGTTCACGCCGCTGGCGCTGCGCCCGGTGCTGCGCAACTGGCGCGCGATCCGCCCGCAACTGGGCCGCATCGCGGTGCTCGGCCTGCTGGGCATGGTGGTCTACCAGAGCCTCGCCTACTACGCGGCCTACCTGACCACGGCCACGCACATGGGGATCATCGGCTCGCTCACGCCGATGATGGTGCTGGCGCTGTCGATCCTGCTGCTGGGCCAGCGGCTCACGGCCGGCGCGGTGGCGGGCTCGCTGGTGTCGATCGCGGGCGTGGCGGTGGTGGTGTCGTCGGGCGACCTCGGCACGCTGCTCAAGAGCGGCGCCAACATGGGCGACGGCCTGATGCTGCTGGCGATGCTGGCCTATGCGGTCTACGTGATCCTGCTCAAGCGCTGGGGCATGAAGGAAGTGCCCGCGCTGCAGCTGCTCTACCTGCAGATCGTGTGCGCGGTGATCGTGCTGCTGCCGCTGTACCTGCTGACGCCGCGCATGGGCCTGTCGGCCGCGAACCTGCCGCTGATCGGCTTCGCGGGCCTCGGCGCCTCGATGCTCGCGCCGCTGGTGTGGATGCACACGGTGGCCCACATCGGACCGAGCCGCGCGAGCATGTTCTTCAACCTGATCCCGCTGTTCACCGCGCTGATCGCGGCGGCGGTGATCGGCGAATCGCTCGCGGCCTATCACGCGGTCGGCGGCGTGCTGACGGTGGCCGGCGTGCTGCTGGCCGAGCTGTGGAAGGCGCCGC
>NZ_JBZAYE010000727.1:0-3371 GCF_058244205.1 Variovorax sp. 20P10.2.4 | reverse complement strand
GCTCGGGCGCAGACCGTAGACGCCGCAGGCATAGGCCGGGTAGCGGATCGAGCCGCCCTGGTCGTTGCCGTGCGCGATGGCGCCGATGCCGACCGCGACCGCCGCCGCCGCGCCGCCGCTCGAGCCGCCGGGCGTCACCGCCGCATCGTGCGGATTGAGGGTGCGCCCATGGGCCGCGTTGTCGGTGAACCAGCGCATCGAGAACGCGGGCGTGTTGGTGCGGCCGATCGGAATCGCGCCCGCGCGCCGCAGGTTCGCGACCACCGGGCTGTCCTCGGCGGCCACGACCTTGCGGTAGGCCACCACGCCGTTGGTGGTGGCATGCCCGCGCTGGTCGACATTGACCTTGATGGTGACCGGCACGCCATGCAACGGCCCGGTCGCCTCGCCGCCGGCCAGCGCCGCGTCGGCCTGCCGCGCGGCCTGCAGCGCTTCCTCGGCGCCGCCGTCCACCACGGCGTTGAGGCGCGGATTGACGGCCTCGAGCCGTTCCAGGCTGCTGCGTACCGCCTCCACGCACGAGAGTTCGCGTGCCGCGATGCGCCGCGCGAGTTCGGCGGCTTCCAGTTGCCAGGGATGCATGGCTTGTCTCCTCGAAAAAGATGGATGGATCAGTCGCCCTTGACGCCCGCGCGCCGCACCGCCTCGGCCCAGCGCGGCTTCTCGCGCTTCATCAACGCGCTGAGCTCCTCGGGGCTCGAGGGCAATGCCTCGATCGACAGCGCGGCATTGGCGCGCACCACGGCCGGGTCGGCCAGCGCGGCGCGCAGCGCGGTGTTGAGCCGGTCGACCGTCTTGCGCGAGGTGCCCGCGGGCGCCATCAGCGCGCCCCAGGCCACCACCTCGAAGCCCGGCACGCCGCTCTCGGCCACGGTCGGCACCTCGGGCAGCACCGCGGCGCGCTTCGCGCTGGTCACGGCGATCGCCTTGACCCGGCCCTGCTGCACGAAGGGCAGCACCGCCGAGATGTTCTCGATGGTCACGTCGAGCTGGCCGTTGACCATGTCGGCGACCGCCTGGGTGCCGGTCTTGTAGGGCACCTGCACCATCGTGAGCCCGGTCTCGGTCTTCAGCAGCTCGCCGGTCAGGTGGCCCGCGCTGCCGATGCCGGGCGTGCCGACCGAGAGCTTGCCCGGGTGCTCGCGGCCGTAGGCGACCAGCTCCTGCAGGCTGCGCACCGGCAGGTCCTTGCGCACGATCAGCACGTAGGCGTTGCTCGAGATCAGGCCGACCGGCACCAGGTCCTTCTCGGGCACGTACGACAGCTTCGAGAAGAAGGCCGGGTTGATGCTCAGGGTCACGAGGTTGCCGTAGCCGACCGTGTAGCCGTCGTTCGCCGAGCTCACCAGGGCCTGCGTGCCGACGATGCCGCCCGCGCTGGGCCGGTTGTCGACGATCATGGCCTGGCCCAGTTCGCGCGCCATCGCGTCGGCCACCGGGCGCATCGCGACGTCGACGCCGGAACCGGCGGCATAGGGCACGATGAATTTCACCGGGCGCTCGGGGTACTGGGCCGAGGCGGCCAGCGCGGCGGCGGCCAGGGCAGCCAGGACGGCCACCGCGGCGCGGCGGGTCCATGCGAATGACAGGGCGGGCACGAAGCATCTCCTCTTGGGGAATCCCGCCGTTCACCACGAGCCGGCTGGTGGCCGAAGTCTAGGAACCGGGCCCGCGCCGCAAAAGACAATCGCTTGTCGCGATGACAACCTGCGTTTGTCGGTAGATTCCCGCGCACGGCCGGGCGGCAGAATGCCCGCATGAAGGATCACCAGCTCAAGGCCTGGCTGCGGCTGGCCGACACCGGCAGCATCCGCGCCGCCGCGCGCAGCCTGCACCTGAGCCAGGCGGCGGTGACCAAGGCGATCCGCGAGCTCGAGGCCGAGGTCGATGCGCAGCTGGTGCTGCGCAGCTCGCGCGGCATCGAGTTCACCGAGTCCGGCCGCCAGCTCACGGTGCGCGCGCGGCTCGCGCACCAGCAGCTCGAGCTCGCGCGCCAGGACATCCGCATCCTGCAGGGCAGCCAGCACGGCCGCGTGGCGGTGGCGGTCACGCCGATGGTGTTCCTCGGCGTGCTGCCCGAGGTGGTGCGCGCCTTCCGCAAGGCCATGCCGCAGGCGCAGCTCAAGCTGTTCGACGGCCTGATCCCGCAGGTGCTGCCGCTGCTGCGCGAGGGCGCGGTCGACTTCGCGGTGGCGGGCCCGGTGGCCTCGGCCCTCGATGCCGACTTCGCGTTCGAGCGGCTCGACATGATCGAGATGGCCGTGCTGTGCCGGCGCGGCCATCCGCTGCGCCACGCCATGCGCTGGGAGGAGATCGCGGGCGCCGAATGGCTGATGCACCTGGCGCCCGGCAGCCAGCACAGCTTCCTGCTCGAGCAGTACGCCGCGCAGGGCCTGCCGCTGCCCGAGCACCGCATCGAGGTCGCCTCCTTCGGCGTGAGCTGGGGCCTGTTGACGCGCAGCGACGCGCTGATGGTGGGCCCGGCGGGCATGCTCACGATGCCGCCCTATGACGCGCTGGTGGAACGCGTACCGCTCGCGATGCCGGTGCCGCCGCTCGAGCTGGGCATCGTCTCGCCGCGCGGCAAGCCGCTGTCGCTGGCCGCGCTGCGGCTGGCCGAGCTGTTTCGCAAGTACCTGGCGCGGCCGGCCTGAGCAGCGGCCCCTCGCTTGCGCACGGCCGTGTGCCACGGCGATGACAGCAGGCCCAGAAAAATCGTCGCGTGCGCTCGCGCTTCGGACCGTGCCCGCGTGTATATTGCGCCCGCGTCCGGCAAAGCCGGCGCCAACGATCACAGGGTAGAAGCCATCGCGGCCAGACTCGAGCCGCACGAGATCTCCAGAACATCCAGCCATGAAATCCCTGCGCCTGCTGCCGGTCCTGAGTGCCGCCCTCCTCCTCTGTGGTCCGGCGCTCGCGCAGTCGGTGGACTTCACGCTGCCGACCTTCGACCAGCCCTTCGAGATCCAGAAGACCTGGATCAACGTCGGCTTCTACTCGGCCCACTTCGACCGCGACAAGGGCCTCGAGAACAAGAACCCCGGCCTGGGCTTCGAGTACCCGCTCAACGACGTCTACCGTGTCACGCTGGGCACCTTCCACAACAGCGACCGGCGCCAGTCGCACTACCTCGGCCTCTACGTGCTGCCCTTCGAATTCCACGGCGTGCGCTTCGGCGCCGTGGTCGGCGGCTTCGACGGCTACCCCAACTACCGCAACGGCAACTGGTTCCCGGCGCTGATCCCCACCGCGGCGATCGAGGGCAAGAACTGGGGCCTCAACATCGCCTACGTGCCGACGGTCAAGAACCGGCTCTATGGCGCGCTGAGCTTCCAGCTCAAGTACCGCTTCGAATGAGCGGCCGCCGGGGC
>NZ_JBZAYE010000726.1:0-3399 GCF_058244205.1 Variovorax sp. 20P10.2.4 | reverse complement strand
GATGCGCTGCCCGCCGGCTGGACCACGGCCTGAGCCCTGCCCCCGGACACCCGAACAAAGAACGGAGACCTCCTCTTGAAACACCTCGCTTCCCTCCTCGCGCTGGCCACCGCCTGCGCCGGCCTGCTGGCCGCGGCGCCCGCCGCGCAGGCCGACACCGCCTTCCCCTCCAGGCCGATGACGCTGGTCGTGCCCTTCCCGCCCGGCGGCCCCACCGACGCGATGGCGCGCACGCTCGCGGCCGAGATGAAGGACCGCATGGGCCAGCCGATGATCGTGGAGAACCGTGCCGGCGCGGGCGGCAACATCGGCGCCGAGTACGTGGCGCGTGCCGAGGCCGACGGCCATGTGCTGCTGTTCGGCACCTCGGGCCCGCTCGCGATCAACGCCAGCCTCTACCGCAAGATCAACTACGACCCGGTGAAGAGCTTCGCGCCCGTGATCCAGGTCGGCTACCTGCCGAACATCCTGGTGGTGAATCCCGCGCTGCCGGTGAAGACCGTGCCCGAGCTCGTCGCCTATGCCAAGGCCAACCCCGGCAAGCTCAGCTATGCCTCCTCGGGCAACGGCGCCTCCTCGCACCTCGCGGGCGTGCTGTTCAACTCGATCGCCGGCACCGACTTCCAGCACATCCCCTACAAGGGCACCGGCCCCGCGCTGAACGACCTGCTCGGCGGCCAGGTCAGCATGACCTTCACCGACATCCTCACCGCGCTGCCCTACGTCAAGGCCGGCAAGCTGCGTGCACTGGGCGTGGCCACCCTCGCGCGTTCGCAGGCCTTGCCCGAGGTGCCGACGATCTCGGAGCAGGGCTACAAGGGCTACGACGTGAGCGTGTTCTTCGGCATCGTCGCGCCCGCGGGCACGCCGGCCGATCGCGTGGCGAAGCTCAACCATGCCTTCGCCGAGGTGCTGAACTCGCCCAAGGTCAAGCAGATGTTCGCGGCCCAGGGCCTCGAGGCCAGCGCCGACACCTCGCCGCCGAAGCTCGGCCAGTTCATCGCGAGCGAGTCGGCGAAGTGGAAGGACGTGGTCAAGAAGTCGGGGGCGCAGCTCGATTGATGCTGGCATCCGGGGCGCGATCACGCCGACGGGGTACCTTGCTCCGCGCCTGAACCGCCGGCACCACCAGAGCGCCTCTCGTGCGGAGGGCATCGGGTGCTCCCCGCAGCGAAATCAAGGAGGAGGCCGAAGGCCGGGGGACATTCGCGGAGGGGAGTACCCGATGTCCTTCGCACGCGCCCCGAACGAACAGAACACAAGCATCGGAACAGCACTGCAATGACATCCTCTCAAGGCGCACTCGCGGGCATCCGCGTGCTCGACATCTCCCGCATCCTCGGCGGCCCCTACTGCGGCCAGATCCTCGGCGACCATGGCGCCGACGTGCTCAAGATCGAGCCGCCGCAGGGCGACGACACGCGCACCTGGGGCCCGCCGTTCAAGGACGGCGTGGCTTCCTACTACCACGGCCTCAACCGCAACAAGCGCGTGCAGCACCTCGACTTCTCGACCGAGGAAGGCCGCGCCGCCCTGCTCGCGCTGGTGGCCGAGGCCGACGTGCTGATCGAGAACTTCAAGACCGGCACCATGGAGCGCTGGGGCATCGGCTACGAGACCCTGTCGCAGCGCTTTCCGCGCCTGGTCTGGTGCCGCGTCTCGGGCTTCGGCGCCGACGGTCCGCTCGGTGCGCTGCCCGGCTACGACGCCGCCGTGCAGGCCATGACCGGCATCATGAGCGTCAACGGCGAGGCCGAGGGCGGACCGCTGCGCGTGGGCCTGCCCGTGGTCGACATGGTGACCGGCCTCAACGCCGTCATCGGCGTGCTGCTCGCGCTGCAGGAACGCCAGCGCAGCGGACGCGGCCAGTTCGTCGAGGCCGCGCTCTACGACAGCGGCATCTCGCTGCTGCATCCGCACGCCGCCAACTGGTTCATGGACGGCAGCGCGCCGCGCCGCACCGGCAACGCCCATCCCAACATCTATCCCTACGACGCCCTCGCCACCGGCACCGACCCCGTGTTCGTGGCCGTCGGCAACGACCGCCAGTTCGCGAGCCTGTGCGGCTGCATCGGCCTGCCCGCGCTGGCCACCGATCCGCGCTTCGCCACCGCGGGTGCGCGCTCGGTGAACCGCGACGCGCTCAAGCAGCGGCTAGAGACCGCCATGGCCGCCTTCGACGGCCGCGTGCTGGTCGAACAGCTCATGGCCGCGGGCGTGCCGGCCGCGCCCGTGCTGCCCGTGGCCGCCGCGCTCGAGCATCCGCACACGGCGCATCGCGGCATGGTGGTCGAGATGGAGGGTGGCTACCGCGGCATCGGCGCGCCCGTGAAGCTGGGCCGCACGCCCGCGAGCTACCGGCATGCGCCGCTGACGCCGGGCGATGCCTTCCTGCCGCGCGCGGACGACGAGGCTGCGTCAACCGCGGCGCACTGAGCGCCCGCGGCCGATGCCGTAGCAGGCGATGCCGGCGGCTTCGACCTCGGCCGGGTCGTAGAGATTGCGCCCGTCGAACACGGCACGCGCCGACAGCCGCAAAGCCATGCGCGCGAAATCGGGCCGGCGGTAGGCCGCCCATTCGGTGACGAGCACGAGCGCATCGGCGCCGTCGAGCGCGGCCTCGGGCGCATCGCACCAGCCGATGTCTTCGCGCTCGCCAAGCAGCGCACGCGCATTCGGCATCGCGGCCGGATCGTGCAGCCGCAGCCGCGTGCCGGCGGCCAGCAGCCGTTCGATCAGCACCAGGCTCGGCGCATCGCGCATGTCGTCGGTGTCGGGCTTGAAGGCCAGGCCCCACACGGCCAGCGTGCGCCCCGCGAGCGTGGCGCCGAAATGGCCGGCGACGAGTTCGAAGAGCCGCGACTTCTGCGCCTCGTTCACCGCCGCCACCGCGGGCAGCAGCCGCAGCGCGGCGCCCTCGCCCCCATGCTGCAGCGCGCGCAGGTCCTTCGCGAGGCAGGAGCCGCCATAGCCCGCGCCGGCCTGCAGGAAGGCCGGACCGATGCGCGCATCGGCGCCGATCGCGCGGCGCACGCTCTCGATGTCGGCGCCCGCCTGCTCGGCCACGCGCGCCATCTCGTTCATGAAGCTGATGCGGGTGGCGAGCATCGCGTTGGCGGCGTACTTCGCGAGCTCGGCCGAGCGGCGGTCCATCACCAGCCACTGGCGCGCGGGGTCGCGCACGAAAGGCCGATAGAGCTCGGCCAGCAGCGCGATCGCCTCGGCATCGGAGGATCCGACCACGATGCGGTCGGGCGCGCGGCTGTCGCGCACCGCCGAGCCTTCACGCAGGAACTCGGGGTTGACCGCCACCGTGATCCGGTGCGTGGCACCGCGCCGCGCCAGCGCGTCCCGCACCACCGCCTCGACCCGGTCGGCCGTGCCCGCCGGCAAGGTCGA
>NZ_JBZAYE010000725.1:0-3399 GCF_058244205.1 Variovorax sp. 20P10.2.4 | reverse complement strand
CCGCCGCAACAGCAGCAGGGCCGGCGCAACAACGGCAACAACAATGCCGGCAACCGCAACCGGCAGGGCGGCGACGACCGTCCGCCGAGCGGTGCCAACCAGCCCGATCCGATGAAGACCTCGCTGGGCTACATCGGCGCCGACAGCTTCACGCGCCAGCGCAAGGAACAGCGCCAGGGCGGTTCCAGCCGCCGTGGCGGTGGGGGCGGTGGGGGCGGTGGTGGCGGCGGCTTTGGCGGGCAGGGCGGTGGCGGTGGCCGGCGCCGCGGCCGCTGAACAAAAACAGCCGCGCCCGCGCGGCCTTTCGCGGGGTTTTCACCAAGGTGGTGAATCCCGCCGGTTAAAATCGCGGGCTTTGTCGGGATACAGCGCAACAATATCGTTGCAGTTGTGACAAAAAACTTCAGAATCAAGCAAGCTCAGAAAGCACTTCCATGGCTATCGAACGTACCCTCTCCATCATCAAGCCCGACGCCGTCGCCAAGAACGTCATCGGCAAGATCGTTTCCCGCTTCGAGGCCGCCGGCCTGAAGATCGTGGCCGCCAAGCTGGTGCACCTCTCGCGCAACGAAGCCGAGCAGTTCTACGCCGTGCACAAGGAGCGTCCCTTCTTCAAGGACCTGGTCGAGTTCATGATCTCGGGCCCGGTGTTCGTGCAAGTGCTCGAAGGCGAGAACGCGATCGCCAAGAACCGTGACCTGATGGGCGCCACCGACCCGAAGAAGGCCGCAGCCGGCACCATCCGCGCCGACTTCGCCGACAGCATCGACGCCAACGCCGTGCACGGTTCGGACGCTCCCGAAACCGCCGCCAACGAAGTGGCGTTCTTCTTCGCCGGCCTCAACGTCTACGCACGCTGAAGCCGCATCTCGACCGAATCCATGACCACGGCCAACCTGCTCGATTTCGATCTCGAGGGGTTGGCTGCGTTCTGCGAAAAACTCGGCGAGAAGAAATTCCGCGCCACGCAGCTGTTCCGCTGGATTCACCAGCGTGGCGCCAGCGACTTCTCCCAGATGACCGATCTGGCCAAGTCGCTGCGCGAGAAACTCGCGACGACCGCGCGCGTCGAGGCGCTGCCGGTCATCACCCGGCACGAATCCAAGGACGGCACGATCAAGTGGCTGTTCGACGTCGGTGACGGCAATGCCGTCGAAGCCGTCTTCATTCCCGAGGACGACCGCGGCACGCTGTGCGTGTCGTCCCAGGCCGGCTGCGCGGTCGGCTGCCGCTTCTGCTCGACCGGCCACCAGGGCTTCAGCCGCAACCTGAGCACGGGCGAGATCGTCGCCCAGCTCTGGTTCGCCGAGCACTTCCTGCGCAAGCACCTCAAGCGCGACGAGCGCGTCATCTCCAACGTGGTGATGATGGGCATGGGCGAGCCGCTGCAGAACTATTCGGCGCTGGTGCCCGCGCTGCGCACCATGCTCGACGACAACGGCTACGGCCTCTCGCGCCGCCGCGTCACGGTCTCGACCTCGGGCGTGGTCCCGATGATCGACCGCCTGGGCACCGACTGCGCGGTGGCGCTCGCCGTCTCGCTGCACGCGCCCAACGATCCGTTGCGCGACGACCTGGTGCCGCTGAACCGCAAGTACCCGATCGCCGAGCTGCTCGAGGCCTGCAAGCGCTACCTCGCGCACGCGCCGCGCGACTTCATCACTTTCGAGTACTGCATGCTCGACGGCGTCAACGACCAGCCCGAGCATGCGCGCCAGCTGATCGAGCTGGTGCGCACGCACGGCGTGTCGTGCAAGTTCAACCTGATCCCGTTCAACCCCTTCCCGGCATCGGGCCTGCTGCGTTCGCCGCAGCCGCGCGTGCTGGCCTTCGCGAAGATGCTGAGCGAAGCCGGCCTGGTGACCACGGTGCGCAAGACGCGCGGCGACGACATCGACGCCGCCTGCGGCCAACTGGCCGGCGACGTCAAGGACCGCACCCGCGCGGCCGAGCGCATGGCGCAGCGCCGCCTGGCGTCTTCCGCCTCGGGAACGGAGCGAACGGTCGTGTTGCATCCGGTCCGCAAGGCCGCTTCCACCGCCTCCCAGGAGCATTGAACCGATGAGCATGGCTTTTCCGACGGCGAGCGCCGGGCTGCAACGCGTGCTGGTGGCCAGCTTCGCGGGCCTCGCGGCGCTGCTGCTCTCGGGGTGCGTGAACACCCGCACCACGACCACCAGCCTCGATTCGGCCAGCTCGTCCTCGGGCCCGCAGCTCGTCACCGAGTCGGACGAGTCGAACGCCCGTCGTCGCGCCCGCCTGCGCATGGAACTCGCGGCCGGCTATTTCGAGCATGGCCAGAACACCGTCGCGCTCGACGAGATCAAGCAGGCGCTCAACGCCGACCCCAGCTATGCCGACGCCTTCGCGCTGCGCGGGCTGGTCTACATGCGCATGGAAGACGCCGGCTTGGCCGAGGACAGTTTCCGCCGCGCGCTGGCGCTCAATCCGCGCGACGGCAACACGCGCCACAACTACGGCTGGCTGCTGTGCCAGCAGAACCGCTACCGCGACGCCGCCCAGCAGTTCACCGAGGCGCTGGCCACGCCGGCCTACACCGAACGCGCCAAGACGCTGATGACGCAGGGCCTGTGCGAGATGCGCGCGGGCCAGCCCGTCGAGGCCGAGCGCTCGCTGCAGGCGGCCTACGAGATCGATGCCGGCAATCCGGTGGTCGGCTTCAACCTCGCCTCGCTGCTCGCGAAGCGTGGGGAATGGTCGCGCGCGCAGTTCTACGTGCGCCGCGTCAACAACGGTCCCTCGGCCAACGCCGAAACCCTGTGGCTGGGGATCAAGATCGAGCGCAGTCTCAACAACCGCGAGGCGGTCGCGCAGCTGGGCGGGCAGCTGCAGCGCCGCTTCCCGCAGTCGCGCGAAGCTTCGGCGTTCGAGCGCGGGAATTTCAATGACTGAACGGGTTTCCGAATTCGGCACTTCCGCGGTGATTCCGCTCGAGGAAGCCGACAACACGAACAAGTCCGCCGGCACCATGCTGCGCGAGGCGCGCGAAGCGCACGGCCTGCACATCGAGATGGTCGCGGCCGCCCTCAAGGTGCCGGCGCAGAAACTGCTGGCGCTCGAGGCCGACGACATCGCCGCCTTGCCCGATCCGGTGTTCGCGCGCGCGCTGGCCAGCAGCGTCTGCCGCGCGCTGCGCGTCGATCCGGCGCCGGTGCTCGCCAAGCTGCCGGGCGCGCCCAAGGCCGCGGTGGCGGTGGCCGACCGCAATCTCAAGACCCACATCGTCTCGGGCACCTCGCGCTGGGGCAGCGGCCGTTCGGGTGGGCTGCCGTCGCGCGCGCTGCTGACCGTGGTCGCGCTGCTGCTGGTCGGCGCGGCCGCGATCTTCTGGCTGCCGCAGTCGGTGTTCGACCGCATCGGCAGCACGGTGTCGCGCAT
>NZ_JBZAYE010000724.1:0-3407 GCF_058244205.1 Variovorax sp. 20P10.2.4 | reverse complement strand
TCGTCGCGCCGCGGGGCTTCGTTCGCGGGCAGGGGCTCGTTGCCGAAGCCGAGCACCCGCACGGTGAAGACCGAAGGCAAGGCCTGGCGGCCGGCGGCGCGCTCGCGCTGCACCACGTCCTGCGCGGCCATGGCGGCCTGCGATGCCGCGGCGCTCGCACTCGTGAGCGCGCCGATGTTCACGGCCACCACCACCGGCAGGCCCCTGGATTCGCCCTTGACCTGGATGTTGTCGGCATTGAGCACCTGCAGCGCCGCGATGTTGAGGTTGCCCGCCACGCGCACGCCGGCATCGCCGGCGTTGACGGTGCCCTTCGGCGCCACCAGGTCGACGTCGCCATCGCCCACGGTGCCGATGCCGCTGCCGCTGCCGCTCATGTCGGACTTCTCGCGCACCACGGTCACGCCGTCGAGGTCGGTGACGACCTCGGCGGCCGAGGGCACGCGCACGGTCTTCGAGCCCTTGCCGGCGTCGATGTCGCCCACGCTGGACCAGAGGATCTGGTCGCTGCCGCGGTCGGTCGCCGCGGGCACGAAGGACAGGATGCGCGAGCGGTTCACCGTGACGTCGTCCTTCGCGAAGATGCCGATGTGGCCCGAGGCCAGCGTCACCAGGCCGTAGCCGTCGGGCACGGTCGCGCCCAGCGCCGCCACCTGCAGCCCGCCGCCGGGCGTGAGCACGTCGATGTCGCCGCCAGCCATGGTGCGCAGCATCAGCTTGTTGGCCGCCACGTTGCCCTGCCAGTCGCTGCCCGGGAACAGCGTGGCGATGGCCGCGTAGCCGCGGTTGTAGCCGCCGTTGCGCGGCAGGCCTTCCACGCCGGGCTCGTTCTGGTCGCGGCCCGCCTCGCGCAGCTCGAGCAGGTAGACCTGGCGCAGGAACTGCTGGCGCGCGAGTTCGGGCAGGGCCTGGAAGCGGGTCCAGGCCTCGAGCGGCGCGAGCTTCTCGCCGGTCATGTCGAGCATGTACGACACCAGGCCGCGCCGCACCACCTTCTGCTGGCCGCCGGCGCGGGTCTCGGCCAGGTCGCTCAGGTACAGCGGCAGCACGCTGCCGTCGTCGCCGCGCACCTTCAGGTACTCGGGCATGGACGCCACCTTCGACGGATCGAGGTAGGCGGCGCTGAAGGCCTCGTAGGCCGCGGGCCGGTTCATGCCCGCCATCACGGTGATCGAAGCGCCCTGCTCGGGCAGGCCGTTGACCTGGGTCAGCAAGGCCGGCCGGTTGGCGCCGTCGTAGCGCTGGTTGCCCAGGGTCTGGATCTTCAGGTCGTCGGCATACACGTCGCGCCCGGCCGACAGCACCAGCGCGCCGGCGCCCTGCACCGACACGTTGCCGGTGTTGTCGGTGAAGGCATAGGGGGTGCGCACATAGGTCATCGCCAGGATGTCGTTGCCGGCCTCCAGCAGGGTGGTGTCGCTCGCATGCACGTTGCGCGCACTCAGGCGCACGCCGCGGATGTCGGTGCCGGCGCGCAGCCAGGTCTGCTCGCTGGCCATCACGTCGGCGCCCAGGATCGAACCGCCGGCCGCGTAGATGCGGCTGGGCTCGTAGTCGCCCGCCAGGGCCAGGCGATCGGGGTTGCCCTCCTTCCGATAGAAGTCCTGGCGGGTGCCGGGGAAGTAGGTACCGATGTCGTTGCGCAGCAGCGCATCGAACTGCACGTTGTACAGGCCACCGAGCGGAGCGAAGGCCGTGGGAATGGTCACGGGCGTGGCGCGCGCCATGACGACTTCCGCGTAGGCCTCGCTCTGGTAGCTGCTGTCGAACTCGTAGCTTCCCACCGCCATCAGCGCGCTGTAGTTCCCGTTGTCGAAGCGCACGTCGCGCTGCGCCATCAACCGCAGGTCGTTGGTGGTGCCGGGCATCACGTACATCGGGCCCTGGATCTCCAGCGAGCCGTTCATCGCCGTGGCATGGGTCGAGGCTGGATAGCGGTTGCCGCCCAGGCCGATCAGGCGGTCCGAAGGCGTGGTGGCGAACGACAGCGCCAGGTCGCGAAAGGCGAACACCGCCTGGTTGACCAGCGTGACGTCGCCACCGGCCGAGGCCAGGCTCAGCGACGTCCTGTCGGTGTAGCCGCTCATGTAGGCGCCATAGTCGCGCATCCGGTTGCTGGGGCTGTCCGGCACGTAGCCGTCGCCGTAGCGCACCAGCAGCGGGTCGATCACCGACTGCAGGCGCAGGTCGCCCGCCGTGCGCAGGCTCAGCGTCGCGTCGCCGAGCGCGAGCACCGGCGCGATCGGAAAGACCTGGGTCTGCGCCCCTTCCTTGCTCACCCTCACGTCGAAGCCGACCGCGGTCTCGCCGGCCGTGATCTCGCCCGCACCGCGCGCCACGTAGTACTGGCCGCCGCGGATGGCGCCGCCGGCGTCCACCGTCATCGCGCCGCCGTTGCGCACCTCCATCCGCATCGCCTCGCCCGGCGTGCGGCCGCCGCGCATGCGCATGTTGCTGGTCAGCGCGACCACCAGGTTGCCGAGGTCGCCGCCCGCGCGCACCTTGACGTTGCCGCCGCCGAAGGCGGCCACGCCCTGCTGGAACTCGCCGTAGTTGATCCACCAGCTCGACTGCTGCGCGCGCTCCATGATCGGAACCGGCTGGCCGTCGACGTAGCCGGTGTCGATGCTGTATTCGCCGAACGCCAGGTTGACGTCGAGGTTGCCCTGCCGGTTGAGCCATTCGGTGAAACGCTGGCCGGAGAGTTGGGCACTGATGTCGCCACGCGCGTCTATGTCCAGGTTGCCGCCCGCGATGCCGTAGGTCGCGTCGGCCCTGGCCGTGCTGAAGTCGCTCCAGGTGGTGGTGTCCCTGCGGCCGGCCGTGTAGATCACCGAGTCCTTGTGCGCCAGCTCCAGGTCACGCCCGGCGCGTACCTCGATGTCGCCGGTGCCGGTGCGGACCAGCTTGCCCGCGCCGTTGTCGACGGCCGGGTCGGTGCTGGTGTTGGCGCTGCCCACGACGATGTTGCCCTGCCCCGCGGCCAGCGCCGCCAGCGGCTTGAGCGCGAGCCCGTTGGCCGAGTCGAGGTCGCCGCCCGCGACCAGGCGCAGGTTCCACGAGGCCGGTGCCTGCAGCACGCCGCTGCGGTCGGCCCGGTCGAAGCCGTCGCTCAGGTGGCCGCCGACGATCAGGTTGCCGCCCGCGCGCAGCGTGAGGCTGCCTTCGCGCGCGCCGGCGAAGTCGCTCATCAGGTTCCAGTCGCTGTCGAGCACGAGGTCGCCCGTGCTGCGGATCTCGATGCCGGGCATCACGGCCATGCCGGTGCCCAGGCGCGCGCGCACGGCGTCGGCGCCGGCCGCGAAGGCATTGGCATCGGCGACGGCCTCGGCCTTGACGGCATCGACGCGATCGCTGTCGTAGCTGCGCACGCCCTCGAGCACGCTCGAGCGCGCACCGGTCACCTC
>NZ_JBZAYE010000723.1:0-3429 GCF_058244205.1 Variovorax sp. 20P10.2.4 | reverse complement strand
GGTCGAGCAGGTGCGGGCGATGATCGCGGCGGTGCCGCTGCCGTGAGCGCCGCCGGCGCCATCCGCTCGCGCATCGACGGCTGGTTCCTCTCGCGCCGGCCGCCGTCGGACACGCTCGAGCTCACGCAGCGCAACGTCTACATCCTGCCCACGCGCGCCGGCTGGACCCTGGCGCTCACGCTGCTGGTGCTGCTGGTGGCGTCGATCAACTACCAGCTCAACCTCGGCTACCTGCTGACCTTCCTGCTCGCGGGCAGCGTGGCGGTGGGCATGCACGTGTGCCACGGCACCTTGCGCGGGCTGGCGATGCACCTGATGCCGCCCGATGCGCATTACGCGGGGAGCGCGGCGGTGTTCCGGGTGGTGCTGCACAACGCGCGGCGCGGGGTGCGCTACGGGATCGGGATGGCGGTTCGCGGCAGCGGGCAATGGGCGTGGACCGATGTGCCGGCGCAGGGCAGTTCGACGGTGGAAATCGCTTTTCTGCCGGAGCGAAGGGGGTTGCATCCGGTGCCTGCGTTGACGGCGGAGACGCGGTTTCCGCTGGGCACTTTTCGGGTGTGGACGGTGTGGCGGCCGGCTTCGCGGATGCTTGTTTATCCGGCGCCTGAGGTGCATCCGCCGCCCTTGCCTGCCGGTGAGCCGTTGTCGGGGTCTGCGGCTGTTTCTTCTGTTGTGCGGTCTCTGGGGGCTGGGGAGTATGACGGGGTGCGGGCTTATCGGCGGGGGGATCCGTTGAAGCTGGTGGTCTGGAAGAAGGCGGCGCAGGCGTTGGCTGCGGGGTCCGAGGAGTTCGTGAGTCGGGATGCTCAGCAGACGCAACGCGAGGAACTCTGGCTGGATGCACAGGCTACTGGGTTGGCTGATGTTGAAGGGCGGGTTTCTCGGTTGTGTGCCTGGGTGTTGATGGCGGATCGGTTGGGGGTGGACTATGGGGTTCGTGTTGGCGGGCGGGTTTTGAAGCCTTCTCAGGGGGAGGCGCATCGGAGGGCTTGTTTGGAGATGCTGGCTCTATGTTGACTTCCTGGGTTTGGGTTGTTCTTGGCTTTGCTCCTCGTGCGGAGGGCGTTGGCCGGGTCTCGCCCCGGCGGGCGACTTACTTTTCTTGTCTCGCCAAGAAAAGTAAGCAAAAGAAGGCGACCCCACTGTCTGTGTCCCTCCGCTTCGCTGCGGGCAACCTGCGGTGCTCGGAGAAAGCGGGGGTCCGCAGAACTCGCTCCACTTCGTTGCGCTCAGACAGCTGCGGCCCTGATCCCGCTTTCTCCTGCGCTCCTCGGCACAGCCAGAGGGGACTAGGGTCAACGCGCCATGGCGCGTCCTTGTGTGGTGAGTGCGTATGCATAGGCCCCGGGTCTTCTTCCACCGGGGCCGAGCGAAGCGAAGGCCCGTTGGGTCTTGGTGGCCGAGCGCAGCGACGGCCCGACCCACCCCTCTGGCTGCGCCGAGGAGCGCAGCGTTTCGCGGACAAGGGCTCGCAGCTGTTTGAGCGAAGCGAGTTCTGCGAGACCCCGCGAAACGCGAGCACCGCAGGTTGCCCGCAGCTTCGCTGCGGGTCGCAGACAGTGGGTCGCCTTTTCTTTGGTTACTTTCTTTTGGCGAAGCAAAAGAAAGTGACTCGCCCGCCGGGGCGAGACCCGGCCAACAGCCTTCATAAGAAACCAACCTCATGAAGAAGCTAACGATGGCGACATTGCCAAGAGACACAAGAGACACCCTCTTCCTCCTGGCAGTCATAGCCTTCATCATCCTCCCCCAGGTAGACCACCTCCCCTGGTGGTGCACCACCCTCACCACAGCAGTCCTGATCTGGCGCGGCACCCTCGCCGTCCAATCCAAACCCCTCCCCTCCCGCTGGTGGCGCATCGCCCTGCTCGTGGTGACGGTCGCCGCCACCTTCGCCACCCACCGCACCCTGCTGGGCCGCGACGCCGGCGTCACGCTGATCGTGATCCTGCTCGCACTCAAGACGCTCGAACTGCGCGCGCGTCGCGACGCCTTCGTCGTCTTCTTCCTGGGCTTCTTCGCGATGCTCACGAACTTCTTCTATTCGCAGTCGCTCGCCACCGCCATCACGATGCTGCTCGCGCTGCTGGGCCTGCTGACCGCGCTGGTCAACGCCCACATGCCGGTGGGCCGGCCGCCGCTCGCACAGGCGGCGCGCACCGCGGGCTGGATGGCGCTCGCGGGCGCGCCGATCATGTTCGCGCTGTTCCTGCTGTTCCCGCGCTTCGCGCCGCTGTGGGGCACGCCCGGCGACGCGATGGCCGGCCGCAGCGGGCTGTCGAACACGATGCGCGTGGGCACCATCGCCGAGCTCGCGCTCGACGGGCGCGTGGCAGCACGCATCAAGTTCGACGGCAACCGCGCGCCGCCGCAGAGCCAGCTCTACTTCCGCGGCCCGGTGCTCGCGCAGTTCGACGGCCGCGAATGGACCGCGCTGCCGTCCTGGCGCCGTGGCGCGGCCGGCTCCGAGCTGCGCACCAGCGGCGAGCCGCTGGGCTACGAGGTCACGCTCGAGCCCAGCAACCGTCCCTGGCTGCTGACGCTCGACGCCGCACCACGCGCACCCGAACTGCCGGGCTACGAGGTCACGGGCAGTTCGGACCTGCAATGGTTCGTGAACCGGCCGCTGTCGGACCTGGTGCGCTACCGCGCCCAGAGCTACACGCGCTTCGAGAGCGGCCCCGCGAACAGCGCGAACACGCTGCGCGCCTACCTCGCGCTGCCGCCCGCATCGAACCCGCGCACCGCGGCGCTCGCGCGCGAGATGCTCGCCGACCCGGCGCTGGCCGGTGCCGCCACGCCCGCGCTGGTGCAGGCGGTGCTGCGGCGGCTGCGCACCGGCGGCTACAGCTACACGCTCGAGCCCGGCGTCTACGGCAACGACACCGCCGACGAGTTCTGGTTCGACCGAAAGGAAGGCTTCTGCGAGCACATCGCCTCGGCCTTCGTGGTGCTGATGCGCGGCATGAACGTGCCGGCGCGCATCGTCACCGGCTACCAGGGCGGCGAGCTCAATGGCATCGACGGCTACTGGGTGCTGCGCCAGAGCGATGCCCATGCCTGGGCCGAAGTCTGGGAGGCCGGCAAGGGCTGGGTGCGCGTCGATCCCACCGGCGCGGTGGCACCGGGACGCGTCGGCCAGTCGATGCGCCTCGTGCAGGCGCCGGGGCTGTTCGCGGGCGCGGTCATCGCGATGAGCCCGACCTTCGCGCAGAACCTGCGCGCGACCTGGGAGGCCGTCAACAACGGCTGGAACCAGTGGGTGCTCAACTACACGCAGAGCCGCCAGCTCGACCTGCTGAAGAACATCGGCTTCGAGGCGCCGAGCCTCGAGGACCTGGCCTACGTGCTGCTCTACCTGCTGGTGGGCGCGAGCCTGGCCGGCGCGCTCTGGACGCTGTGGGAACGCAGCCAGCACGATCCCTG
>NZ_JBZAYE010000722.1:0-3439 GCF_058244205.1 Variovorax sp. 20P10.2.4 | reverse complement strand
AAGGTGGTCGCGGCGCCCAGCAGGTTGATCTCGAGCATGCGGCGCAGCACCGCGAGGTCCTCGGCCTGCGCGGTGTCGAAGCCGCCGGCCACGCCCGCGTTGGCGATCACCAGGTCGGGCGTGCCGGCCCGGGCCATCCAGTCGGCGGCCATGGCCTGCATCGCCACCGTGTCGGCCACGTCGGGCGTGTAGACCGCGCAGCGATCGGGCGCCAGCGCCTCGAGCGCGCGCAGCCGTTCGCGGTCGAGCCCCACCAGCGCCACCTGCGTGCCGTCGGCGATCAGCCCGCGCGCCAAGGCCTGGCCCAGGCCGCCACAGGCGCCCGTCAGCACGGCATTGCGAAAGCGAGGGGGCATCGGGGAAGCGCGGCTCGAAAAAAGATGCGCCCCAATGTAGCGGCGCGTTTTGCCGCGCCGCCCCGGCGTTTTCCCTTGCACGCCGGGCCGCGGGCCCGGCGCCGCTCAGGCCTCGACCGGAAACTCGATCTGGATCTTCACGTCCGTCGCCCGCCCCGCCGCGGCCTCCTCGAAGGCGCGGATGCCGTCCTCGAACGCGAAGGTACGCGAGATGAAGGGCTTGACGTCGACCTGGCCCGAGGCGATCAGCGCGAGCGCGCGCGGGAAGATGTTGGCGTAGCGGAACACCGACTCGATGCGCAGCTCCTTCGCCTGAATCGCGACGATGTCGAAGGCCACCGGCGCCGGTGGAATGCCGACCAGCACCACGCAGCCGCCGGGGCAGGCCAGCTCGAAGATGCCCTCGAAGGCGCGCACGCTGCCGCTGGCCTCGAACACCGCGTTGGCGCCCCAGCCGTCGGTCAGCTCGCGCACCGCGTCGGCCAGCTTGCGCTCGCGGATGTTCACCGTGCTCACGGCCGGGTTGTCGGCGAACAGCGCGAGCTTCTCGGGCACCAGGTCGGCCAGGATCACGCGCGCCGCGCCGCCCGCGAGCGCAGCCAGCACGGTCATCGCACCGATGGTGCCGGCGCCCACCACCACCGCCACGTCGCCGGGCTTGAGCGCGGCCTTCTTCGCGGCCTGCAGGCCGATCGCCAGCGGCTCGACGATCGCGCCCTCGGCGAAGCTCACGTTGTCGGGCAGGCGGAAGGTGAAGGCCGCCGGATGCACCACGTAGGGCGTGAGGCAGCCGTGGATCGGCGGCGTGGCCCAGAAGCGCACGGCCGGGTCCAGGTTGTAGATGCCCTCGCGCACGGCGCGGGAGTCGAGCTGCGGAATGCCGGGCTCCATGCAGACCCGGTCGCCGGGCCGCAGGTGCGTGACCTCGCAGCCGACCTCGGCCACCGTGCCCGAGGCCTCGTGGCCAAGGATCATCGGCGCGTCGACCACGTAGGGCCCGATGCCGCCGTGCTGGTAGTAGTGGACGTCGCTGCCGCAGACACCGACCGTGTGCATGCGGATCTTCACGTCGCGCGCACCGAAGGGCTGCGGCGGCAGCTCGATCTCGCGCAGCGCGAGTTCGTGGGCTTTCTCGAGGACAAGGGCTTTCATGGAGGGCGGGTGTTTCTGAGAGGAAGTCGATGAAGGGGTTCAGTGCAGCGGCGCCACCGCGTCGCGCCGCAGCGAGGCGCCGGTCTGCGCGTCGAACAGGTGGAGCTGGGCCGCATCGATGCCGAAGCGCACGCGCTCGCCGAGCCGCGGCGCGCGCGCCGAATGCACCAGCGCGGCGATCTCGCTGCCCGGGCCGTCGCCGATGCTCACGAGCACTTCGTTGCCCAGGTACTCCACCAGCTGCACCTCGCCCACGAAGGCGCCCGCGTCGTCGGGCAGCGCCAGCAGGTGGGCCGGCCGGATGCCGAGCGTGACGCGCTCGCGCCCCTCGAGCGCGAAGCGGCGCGCATCCACGCGCACCGTGCCGCCGTGCCCGCGCAGCACGGCACCGCCGTCGCCGTGCGCCACCGTCATCTCGAGCAGGTTCATCGGCGGCGTGCCGATGAAACCGGCCACGAAGGCCGAGCGCGGGTTCTCGTAGATCTCGCGCGGCGAGCCCACCTGCTCGATGCGGCCGTCGCGCAGCAGCACGATGCGGTCGGCCAGGGTCATGGCCTCGTGCTGGTCGTGCGTGACGTAGACCGTGGTGGTGCGCAGCGTCTGGTGCAGCCGCGCGATCTCCACGCGCATGTGGTTGCGCAGCTTGGCGTCGAGGTTCGACAGCGGCTCGTCGAACAGGAACACCCTGGGCGTCTTGATCATCGCGCGCGCGATCGCCACGCGCTGCTGCTGGCCGCCCGAGAGCTCGGTCGGCCGGCGCTCGAGGTAGCGCTCCAGGCCCAGCGTGTCCGACACCTCCTTCACGCGGCGCGCGATCTCGCTCTTCGGCACCTTGAGGCGCTTGAGCCCGAAGGCGATGTTGTCTCTCACGCTCATGTGCGGATAGAGCGCGTAGTTCTGGAACACCATCGCGATGCCGCGCTCCTGCGGCGGCAGGTCGTTGACGCGCGTGCCGCCGATCAGCAGCTCGCCGCCGCTGATGTCCTCCAGGCCCGCGAGCATGCGCAGAATGGTCGACTTGCCGCAGCCCGAGGGGCCGAGGAAGACGACGAACTCGTTGTCCGAGACGTCGAGGTCGAACTGGTGCACCACTTGCGTGTCGCCGTAGCGCTTGATGATCTTGTGACAGCTGATTGCGGACATGTTGTTGCTTCTCTCGGAAAGGGGATGCGCGGTCTTCATGCGGCGTCGCGCTTGCGCTTGAAGGCCGCGTTGAGGAAGCCGCTGAGCACGCCGATCATCAAGAGCGGCGGCAGCGACAGCAGGATCACGGACGCATTCAGGATGCCCCAGGGCACGTCGCGCCCGAGCTGGCTCAGCTCCGAGGCCACGATGGGCAGCGTCTTGGCGTCCGAGGTGGTCAGCATCAGCGCGATCAGGAACTCGTTCCACACCAGCACGAAGCCGAAGGCGATGGCACCGACCAGCGAGCGCGCGGCGATCGGCAGCGCCACCTTGAAGAAGATCGCGTAGGGGCCGTAGCCGTCGACGCGGCCGGCCTCCTCCACCTCCCGGGGCACCGCCTTGAAGGCCGGGATCGCGAGCCAGATCACGGTGGACAGCGTGAGCAGCGTGTAGGTCACGATCAGCGCGATGCGCGTGTCGTAGAGCTCGAGCTGCAGCCAGATCACCATCAGCGGGATCGCCACCGCCACCGGCGGCAGGAAGCGCATCGACAGCACGAAGAACTGGATGTCGTCGGCGCGCCGCACCGGGTAGCGCGCCAGCGCATAGGCCGCGGGCAGGCCCAGCAGCGCGCCGATCAGCACCGCCGAGCCCACCACGACGAGCGAGTTGACGAGCCCCTGCGCGACCGCCTCGCGGCCCAGCACGTAGGCGTAGTTCTCGAGCGTGGGCGTGAAGAGGAACTTCGGCGTTGCCGAGACGATGTCGACCCGGTTCTTGAACGAGTTGAGGAAGGTCCAGAGCAC
>NZ_JBZAYE010000721.1:0-3440 GCF_058244205.1 Variovorax sp. 20P10.2.4 | reverse complement strand
AGCACCCGCGCCTCGCCCTGCCAGCGCAGCATGAACAGCCGGTAGGCCCAGATTCCGAACACGATCGAGACGTAGGCGCGCACGTCCTTCAGGTACTCGTAGCCCCACTGCGCGGCCCAGCCGCCGAAGGCGTAGTGCTCGCCGGCGGCGGCGTAGGCCAGCGAGCGCAGCGCGAACATCGCCATCACGTGGACCACGCTGAACGCCACGCTGGCAGCGAGATGCCAGGCCAGGTAGCGCACCAGCCTGCCGGGCGCGAGCGAGGCCAGCGACGACAGCCGCCGCTCCAGCGCCACGATGGCCGGCACCAGCAGCAGCAGCACGAGGTGGCTCGAGCCCTCCCAGACCACGATCTCCCAGGTCTCGCGCGGCACGGCGCGCGAGCGCGCGTCGACCATCGCCACCGTGGTGTTGAACAGCGCCTGCAGCGCCATCACGACGATCCAGAAGCCGACCTCGACATGGCGGCGGATCGGCTCGTAGCGGTGGTAGAGGTCTTTGCGCGGGCCGGCCATGGCGGGCGATTGTCGCGATCCGCGTGGCGAATGGGGCGACAGCGGCGGCCCCGGGACGGATTTCGCCCCCTGTTTCGTCCCACCGGGACCACCGCTCGTCACAAAGCCCGGGCGGTCCGTCCCTCGGATGCGCCGCCGCCGCGCCGCGCCCGGACCATGGCCGCTCGTTCACCCCCGATCCAGGAGCCCCCCATGCCCACCGACCGATTTCCACGCCCCTCCGTCCCGCCGGCCACCGACCCGCGCCGGCACGACATCGACGCCCTGCGCGCCCTCGCCTTCCTGCTCGTCATCGTCTACCACGTGGCGATGTACTACGTGGCCGACTGGCCCTGGCACCTCAAGAGCCCGCATGCGGCCGAATGGCTGCAGTGGCCGATGCGGATCCTGAACCTGTGGCGCATGGACCTGGTGTTCCTGATCTCGGGCGTCTCGCTGGCCTTCCTGAGCCGCCACCAGGGCACGGCGGCGCTGCTGCGCGGCCGCGGGCTGCGGCTGATGCTGCCGCTGGCCTTCGGCATGGCGGTGGTCGTGCCCTGGCAGGCCTATGCCGAAGGCGTGGCCAACGGCCTGGTGGCGCCGGGCTTCGGCGCCTTCCTGCTGCGCTACCTGCCGATGAGCCAGCCCTGGCCGAAAGGCGCCTTCGCGGGCGCCGAGTTCGGCATCACCTGGAACCACCTCTGGTACCTGCCGTACCTGTTCGTCTACACGGCCACGGTGGCGCTCACGCTGCCGCTGTGGCGCTCGGCCGCTGGACAGGCGCTGCGCCGGTCCTTCAACGGGCTGCGCGGCGGCTGGCTGCTGCTGCTGCCGGCGCTGCCGCTCGCGGCCTTCACGCTGCTGCTGGCGCCGCACTATCCGCCGACCCACAACCTGGTGCGCGACCCCTTCCTGCACAGCATCTACTTCACCGTCTTCCTCTACGGCTACTGGATGGGCGCGGACAGCGGCATCTGGCGCGAGCTCGAGCGGCTGCGCCGCGTGTCGCTGGCGCTGGCCGTGGCGGTGGTCGCCGCCTACATCGCGGCGCGCACGCTGGGCGCCGGCAGCGTGCCGAACGAAGTCAACGCCGTGCTGCGCTCGCTCTACCTCTGGGCCGCGGTCGCCACCCTCCTCGGCCATGGTCACCGTTACCTGAACCGCCCCTGGCCCTGGCTGCGCTGGGCCAATGCCTCGGTCTATCCCTGGTACATGCTGCACCAGACGCTGATCGTGCTGGCGATCGTCTGGCTGGCGCCGCTGGCGCTCGGCCCGGTGCTCGAGCCGGCGCTGATCCTCGCGGCCACGCTGGGGGGCTGCTGGCTGCTCAACGACGCGCTGATCCGCCGCGTGCGCTGGCTGCGGCCGCTGTTCGGCCTGCCGCCGCAGGAGAAGCGGGCGCCGGATCGGGCGCCCGCGGCGGCCCTGACGGCCGCGCGCTGAAGGCCTCAGCCCTTGTCGTCGGGCACCGGCACCAGGATCGTGCTGCCCGTGGCCAGCAGCTTCAGCGTGCCGTCCT
This sequence comes from Variovorax sp. 20P10.2.4, assembly GCF_058244205.1. Lineage (NCBI taxonomy): Bacteria > Pseudomonadati > Pseudomonadota > Betaproteobacteria > Burkholderiales > Comamonadaceae > Variovorax > Variovorax sp. 20P10.2.4. The sequence continues at coordinate 1,427 of NZ_JBZAYE010000721.1, read as the reverse complement.
CGGCCTCGCCGAACAGCTCGGCGGCGGTGAAGACCTGCTTGCGCCCGGCCTTCACGACGCGCCCGCGCGCCACGAAGACGCGGCCCAGCGCGGGCGCCATGCAATCGACCGAGAAGTGCGAGGCCAGCACGCGGCCCGCCACGGTGGCGGCCGCGAAGCCGCAGACGGTGTCGAGCAGCGCGCCGATCATGCCGGCATGCAGGAAGCCGGCGTACTGGCCCATGTCGGCCTCGCGCCATGCCATGCGCAGTTCGGCCTCGCCCTTTTCCGCGCGCACGACTTCGAAGCCGGCCCAGCGGTTGAATGCGGCCGTTCGATTCAAGGCCTGGATGGTGTCTAGCATCGGATGCTCCTTCGAGAGGGGGACTCTCCTTGTCGACCAGAATGGGTCGAGCCCACTCTACGAAGCGCCCCCGGCCCGGCCCGTCGCGTCCGTGACCGGAACGCGCGCGGCAGTTGCATCGGCGACAGCCCGCGCACGCAGCGCGAGCGACGCGATCGACAACGCGAAGGCCAGCGCGCTGGCCGCGCAGCGCCAGAGGTTGGCGGCATTCCAGCGTGCGCGCGTCTCGGCCCAGTCGGGCGGCAGCGCCCGCGGATCCCACGACTCCGTATACGCATTGAGCGGCAGGTTCACCTGCGCGGTGAACAGCACGATGCCCAGCGCATAGAGCACGCCCGCGAACGCGAGCAGGCCGAACCAGCCACATCGCCATTCGCGCCATTCGCGCCAGGTGGTCGCGAGCGCCAGCGCGCACAGCAGCGGCGGGCCGAAGAAGAAGCCGAAGAACATTGCGTGCCGCACATGGCGGTTGAGGCTGGACTGCACGGTGGCATAGCTCGCGCCGTCCATCTGCAGCGTGGCGAGGCTGACGTTGAAACCGTAGGCCCAGAAGAAGCCGGCCATCAGGCCGAAGGCGAAGACGGCGAAGCCATGCAGGCCCCAGCCTGCAAGAGACAGCGCGAAGGAGAGCGGCGAGGTACGTGGCGACATGCGCCGACTGTGGCGCACGCCGCACCCGCCCGCCTTAACCTGCGATAAGCCCCATCTCCGCACGCAACCGCGACAGCGAGACATCGGTCATGCCGAGGTAGGACGCCAGGTGGCGCAGCGGAATGCGCCGCGCCCAGTCGGGCCGTTCGCGCAGCAGCGCCTCGTAGCGGGCGCGCGCGTCGCATTGCAGGAAGGCCTGCTCGCGCCGCAGCTTGTCGTCGAACAGGCCCGCCAGCGCCGTCAGCCGCAGCGCGGTCCACGAGGGCAGCGCCGCGACCGCCGCTTCGAGCGCGTCGCACGGCAGGCAGCGCACCACGGCGGGCTCGAGCGCCGCGATGAAGAAGGCCGCCGGCTCGTCGCGCAGCAGCGGCGTCACGGGCCAGACGAAGGCGTCCTCGGCATGGAAGTTCTTGTTCGACTCGCGGCCCTCGGC
>NZ_JBZAYE010000720.1:0-3440 GCF_058244205.1 Variovorax sp. 20P10.2.4 | reverse complement strand
CATCGCCGGGCTCGTGGGCTCGGGCCGCACCGAGCTCGTGCGGCTGCTGTTCGGCGCCGACAAGGCCGAGCGCGGCACCATCGAACTCCACTGGCCCGGCGCGCAGCAACCGGCCGCGGGCCGCTGGCGCTCGCCGATGCAGGCGATCCGCGCCGGCATCGGCCTGGTCACCGAGGACCGCAAGTCGCAGGGCCTGCTGATGACGCAGTCGATCCGCGTCAACGCCACGCTCAGCGACCTCGGCGCGGTCTCGCGCCTGGGCTGGCTGCGCGCGGCCGCCGAGCGCGGCATCGCGCGCCGGCTGGTGCAGACGCTGCGCATCCGCTCGCGCAGCGAGGAGCAGAGCGTGGCCACGCTCAGCGGCGGCAACCAGCAGAAGGTGGTGTTCGCGCGCTGGCTGCACCGCGAATGCAAGGTGCTGCTGCTCGACGAGCCGACGCGCGGCGTCGACGTGGGCGCGCGCGCCGACCTCTATGCCGAGCTCGACCGCATGGCCGAGGCCGGCAAGGCGCTCTTGATGGTGTCGAGCGACCTGCGCGAACTCATGGCCATGTGCGACCGCATCGGCGTGATGCACGCCGGCCGCCTGGTGGCGGTGTTCGAGCGCGGCGCCTGGGACCAGCAGTCGATCCTGGCCGCGGCCTTCGGCGACACCGGCCGCGCCACCTCCGCAGCCCCCACCGCTCACGCTCTCGCGGCCGCCGCCTGAGCCTCATCCTCCTTCGCCCCATGACGACCACCACCGCTTCCGCTCCCCCCGCCTCCGGCGCCGGCTCCCTCAAGGGCCAGCTCGGCACCTACATCGGCCTGGCCGTGGTGCTGCTCGGCATGATCGCGCTGTTCGGCAGCCTCAGCGAATACTTCCTCACGGTGGAGACCTTCGTCACCATCGCCAACGAGATCCCCGCGCTGGCCGTGATGGCCGTGGGCATGACCTTCGTGCTGATCATCGCGGGCATCGACCTCTCGGTGGGCTCGGTGCTGGCGCTCAGCGCGGCGGTGGCCGCCGCCGCCATCCTGCAATGGCACCTGCCGGTGCCGCTGGCCGCGCTGCTGGGCCTGGCCACGGGCCTGATCTGCGGCGCGATCACCGGCGCCGTGTCGGTGGCCTGGCGGCTGCCGAGCTTCATCGTCTCGCTCGGCATGCTCGAGGCCGTGCGCGGCGGCGCCTACCTCGTGACCGACTCGCGCACCCAGTACGTGGGCGATGCCATCTCGGGCCTGGCGGCGCCGTGGATCGGCGGCATCTCGGCGGCCTTCGTGCTCGCGGTGGTGCTGGTGATCGTGGGCCAGCTGGTGCTGTCGCGCACGGTGTTCGGCCGCTACGTGGTGGGCATCGGCACCAACGAGGAAGCAATGCGCCTCGCGGGCATCGACCCGCGGCCGATCCGCATCGTGGTGTTCGCGGTCACGGGCCTGCTGGCCGGCCTGGCGGGGCTGATGCAGTCGGCGCGCCTCGAGGCGGCCGACCCGAACTCGGGCGTGGGCATCGAGCTGCAGGTGATCGCCGCGGTGGTGATCGGCGGCACCAGCCTGATGGGCGGGCGCGGGTCGGTGGTCAACACCTTCTTCGGCGTGCTGATCATCGCGGTGCTCGAGGCCGGCCTGGCGCAGGTCGGCGCCAGCGAGCCGAGCAAGCGCATCATCACCGGCGCGGTGATCGTGGTTGCGGTGATCATCGACACCCTGCGCCAGCGCCGCGCCGACCGCCGGCTGGCCTGACGCTCCCCTCCCCACGAAGCAGCACCCCGCAACAGGAACACCCAGGCCATGGCCACCATCAAGGACGTCGCACTGCGCGCGGGCGTGTCGGTCACCACCGTCTCGCACGTGGTCAACGACACGCGCCACGTCAGCGCCAAGGGCCGCGAGCGCGTCGAGCTCGCGATCCGCGAACTCGGCTACGTGCCCAACGCGATGGCGCGCAGCCTCAAGAGCAACACCACCTCGACGCTCGGGATGCTGATCCCGAACAGCTCGAACCCCTACTTCGCCGAGATCGTGCGCATCATCGAGGACCGCTGCTTCGGCGCCGGCTACACGCTGATCCTGTGCAACACCGACGACGAGCCGCACCGCCAGAGCGTGTACCTGCAGGTGCTTGCCGAGCGCCGCATCGACGGGCTGATCGTGGTGTCGACCGGCGACGACGACTCGCTGGCCAGGCAGCTCAACGGCCTCAAGGTGCCGACCGTGCTGCTCGACCGCGAGATCGCCGACCCGCACTGCGACCTGGTCGAGACCGCCCACATGCAGGGCGGCCTGCTCGCGGTGCGCCACCTGCTGTCGCTGGGCCATCGCCGCATCGCCTGCATCGGCGGGCCGCAGGGCGTGTCGCCGAGCGAGCAGCGCATCGCGGGCTGGCGCATGGCGCTGGCCGAGAGCGGCAACAGCACGGGCGCGGCCGACGCCGACGCGCTGCTGTGGCGCGGCGGCTTCACCAGCCAGGGCGGCTACGAGGCGATGCACGCCATCCTGCGCGCCGGCACCAACGACATTCCCTCGGCGGTCTTCGTCTGCAACGACCTGATGGCGATCGGCGCGCTGCGCGCCGCGCACGAGAGCGGCGTGCGGGTGCCCGACGAGCTCTCGATCGTCGGCTTCGACGACATCGAACTCTCGGCCTACACCAGCCCCGCGCTCACCACCGTCGCCCAGCCCAAGGAGCGCATCGGCGCGCTGGCGGTCGACATGCTGCTCGAGCGCGTGGGCGGCCGCCGCCGCGATGCGCGCAAGGTGGTGCTGCAGCCCGAGCTGCACGTGCGCGCCTCGACCGCGCGCTATTCCGGAGCGCCCGCGGCCGCACCCGTCTCCGCCCCTTCTTCCGCCGACACCCGAAAGTCCCGCACCCCGTGAGCCCGACGTCTTCCTCCCGCCCCGCGGCACCGCGCATCGTGGTGCTCGGCAGCCTCAACATGGACCTGGTGCTGCGCGTGCCGCATGCGCCCGCCGCGGGCGAGACCCTGCTGGGCCGCTCCTTCGCCACCATCCCCGGCGGCAAGGGCGCCAACCAGGCCGTGAGCTGCGCGCGCGAGGGCGCGCAGGTGCGGATGATCGGCTGCGTGGGCGACGACGACCACGGCCGCGCGCTGCGCCAGGCGCTCGAGCGCGACGGCATCGACACCGAGGCCCTGCGCACCGATGCCGCCGAACCCACGGGCACGGCGCTGATCATGGTCGAGGACAGCGGCCAGAACCGCATCGTGATGATCGCGGGCGCCAATGCCCGCGTCGACCTCGACGCGGCGGACCTGCGCACCCGGCTCGAGGGCGCGGCCTTCCTCGTGACCCAGTTCGAGACCCCGATGGCGCAGGTCGAGCGCGCGATCGCGGTGGCGCACGAGGCCGGCTGCAAGGTGCTGCTCAATCCCTCGCCGGTGCAGGCCATCGCCGAGCCCCTGTGGCCGAAGATCGACACGCTGGTGGTCAACGAGATCGAG
>NZ_JBZAYE010000072.1:0-19722 GCF_058244205.1 Variovorax sp. 20P10.2.4 | reverse complement strand
GACGAGCCGACGGCCGCGCTCGACCTGGCCCACCAGCATGCCGCGATGCGGCTCTTGCGCGGCTGGGCCGGGCAGGGCGTCGGCGTGGTGGTGGTGCTGCACGACCTGAACCTGGCGCGGCGCTATGCCGACGAGGTGGTGGTGCTGGGCGTGCCCGATATCCCTGGTGGGTTGTGCCAGGGCCCGACCGGCGAAGTGCTGGCGCCCGCGCTGATCGAGGCGGTCTGGCGCATGCCATGCCAGAGCGTGGTCGGCGCGGACGGGACGGTGCAGTACCTGTTCGGCTAGGACCGCGGACGGGCGGTCAGCCGGTCAGTAGGTCAGCCGCTCCGGCCGCAGCTCCTGCAGGATCGTGGTCGCGATCTCCTCGATCGACTTGGTGGTGGTCGAGAGCCAGCGGATGCCGGCGCGCCGCATCATGGCCTCAGCCTCGCTGACCTCGTGGCGGCAGTTCTCGATGCTGGCGTAGCGCGAATTCGGCCGGCGCTCGTTGCGGATCTCGCTGAGCCGCTCGGGCTGGATGGTCAGGCCGAAGATCTTCTTGCGGTGCGGCATGAGCGCCGGCGGCAGCTGGCGGCGGTCGAAGTCTTCCGGAATCAGCGGGTAGTTGGCCGCCTTCAGGCCGTGCTGCATCGCCAGGTAGAGCGAGGTGGGCGTCTTGCCGCTGCGGCTCACCCCCACCAGGATGACGTCGGCGCCCTGCAGGTCGCGGTTGCTCTGGCCATCGTCGTGCTGCAGGCTGAAGTCGATCGCGGCGATGCGGTCGTTGTATTCCTTGCTCTTGCTGACGTCGCTGAAGCGGCCGATGCGGTGGTTGGACTTCATCGCCAGCTCGATCTCGAGCGGGCGCACGAAGGTGCCGAACATGTCCAGCAGCATGCCCTTGCAGCCGGTTTCGATCACTTCCAGCACGTCCATGTTGGCCAGCGTGGTGAAGACGATCGGGCGCACGCCCTCGAGTTCGGCCGTGTGGTTGATCTGCCGCACCGCCTGGTGGGCCTTGTCGACCGTGTCGGTGAAAGGCAGCCGCACGTGGCGCGGTTTCATCTCGAACTGGGCGAGCACGGCGTTGCCGAAAGTCTCGGCCGTGATGCCCGTGCCGTCGGAAACGAAGAAGACAGTTCGTGTGTGCATGGTCTGGCGGTGTTGTCCTGCGACGCGCGCGGCCCCGGCGCGCCTACAATCCGCCCCATTATCGGGATTCCGCCCCTCGGCCCCCACCGTATCTTTCCTTCCATGCCCACCGCGTCCGCACCCAAAGCAACGACAACGATCGTGCCGCGCCGTCCGCATGGAATGCAGCAGGTTTCAACTTCTGGAGCTTTCCCATGTCTGCACTTTTCGACGCGACCGCCCTGGTCGTACCGTTTGAAAACCTGAGAATGACCGACGTCGAGGCGGTTGGCGGCAAGAACGCCAGCCTCGGCGAGATGATCTCGCAGCTGCCCCAGGGCGTGCGCGTGCCCACGGGCTTCGCGACCACCGCCCATGGCTTCCGCCAGTTCCTGGCCCACGACGGCCTGGCCGACAAGATCAGCAAGCGCCTGGCCGCGCTCGACACCGAGGACGTGCGCGCGCTGGCCACCGCCGGCGCCGAGATCCGCGCCATGGTCGAGGCCCAGCCGTTCCCGGCCGACCTCGAGAAGGCCATCCGCGACGCCTTCGCCGCCCTGAGCGCCGGCAATCCGCAGGCCTCGTTCGCCGTGCGTTCCTCGGCCACCGCCGAAGACCTGCCCGACGCCTCCTTCGCCGGCCAGCAGGAAACCTTCCTGAACGTCGTCGGCATCGAGGACGTGCTGCACAAGATGAAGGAGGTGTTCGCCTCCCTCTACAACGACCGCGCCATCAGCTACCGCGTGCACAAGGGCTTCGCCCACGACGTGGTGGCGCTGTCGGCCGGCGTGCAGCGCATGGTGCGCTCCGACCTCGGCGCGGCCGGCGTGATGTTCACCATCGACACCGAGTCGGGCTTCGAGGACGTGGTGTTCATCACCTCGAGCTACGGCCTGGGCGAAACCGTGGTGCAGGGCGCCGTGAATCCCGACGAGTTCTACGTCCACAAGCCCACGCTCAACGCCGGCAAGCGCGCGGTGATCCGCCGCAACCTGGGCTCCAAGCTGATCCAGATGGAGTTCGCCACGCCCGAGGAGAAGAAGGCCTCCGGCAAGCTGGTCAAGACCACCGACGTGAAGGCCGAGCAGCGCAACCGCTATTCGCTGACCGACGACGAGGTCGAGCAGCTCGCCAGGTACGCGCTGGTGATCGAGCAGCACTACGGCCGTCCGATGGACATCGAGTGGGGCAAGGACGGCACCGACGGCCAGATCTACATCCTGCAGGCGCGTCCCGAGACCGTGAAGAGCCAGCAGCAGGGCAAGGCCGAGCAGCGCTTCAAGCTGCTGGGCCGCGGCGCCGTGCTGGCCGAGGGCCGCGCCATCGGCCAGAAGATCGGCACCGGCCCGGTTCGGCTGGTCCACAGCATCAGCGAGATGGACAAGGTGCAGGCCGGCGACGTGCTGGTCACCGACATGACCGACCCGAACTGGGAGCCGGTGATGAAGCGCGCCGCCGCCATCGTCACCAACCGCGGCGGGCGCACCTGCCACGCGGCCATCATCGCGCGCGAACTGGGCATTCCGGCCGTGGTCGGCTGCGGCGACGCCACCGACCTGCTGAAGGACGGCACCCTGGTCACCGTGAGCTGCGCCGAGGGCGACACCGGCTACATCTACGACGGCCTGCTCGAGACCGAGGTCACCGAGGTGCAGCGCGGCGTGATGCCCGAGATCGACATCCAGCTGATGATGAACGTCGGCAACCCCCAGCTGGCCTTCGACTTCGCGCAACTGCCCAACCATGGCGTGGGCCTCGCGCGGCTCGAGTTCATCATCAACAACAACATCGGCGTGCACCCGAAGGCGATCCTCGACTATCCGAACGTCGACAACGACCTCAAGAAGGCCGTCGAGTCGGTGGCCCGTGGCCACGCCTCGCCGCGCGCCTTCTACGTCGACAAGGTGGCCGAGGGCATCGCCACCATCGCCGCGGCCTTCTGGCCCAAGAAGGTGATCGTGCGCCTGTCGGACTTCAAGTCGAACGAGTACCGCAAGCTGATCGGCGGCAGCCGCTACGAGCCCGAGGAAGAGAACCCGATGCTGGGCTTCCGCGGCGCGGCGCGCTATCTCAGCGAGGACTTCGGCCAGGCCTTCGCCATGGAATGCGAGGCGCTCAAGCGCGTGCGCAACGACATGGGCCTGACCAACGTGCAGATCATGGTGCCCTTCGTGCGCACGCTGGGCCAGGCCGAGCGCGTGACCGGCCTGCTGGCCAAGTACGGCCTCAAGCGCGGCGACAACGATCTCAAGCTGATCATGATGTGCGAGGTGCCGAGCAACGCCATCCTGGCCGACGAGTTTCTCGAGTACTTCGACGGCTTCTCGATCGGCTCGAACGACCTGACCCAGCTCACGCTGGGCCTGGACCGCGACTCGGGCCTCGAGCTGCTGGCGGCCGACTTCGACGAGCGCGACCCGGCCGTGAAAGCCATGCTGAGCCGCGCCATCAAGGCCTGCAAGGACAAGGGCAAGTACGTCGGCATCTGCGGCCAGGGCCCGTCGGACCATCCCGACTTCGCGCTGTGGCTGGCGGAGCAGGGCATCGAGTCGATCTCGCTCAATCCCGACAGCGTGATCGACACCTGGCAGCAGCTCGCCAAGCGCTGAGCCGGCGACCGACCTGCGGGAATCCCCATCGGGGGATTCCCGTGTCAGGCGGGTGCCCATCTTCGGGAATGGCGTTTCCGGTGTCAGACTCGTGAAATTCATCACGAAGCGGCGCGCACCGGCCTTCCTTCCGTGGCGCGCGGCGATCCCGCGCGCAGCGGGCGTCGGTCACAGCACCGCCGGGAGACACGCATGATTCTTGTCAAGACGGAGACCGGCCAGCAGGTCCTCAAGGACCGCTCGGTCCCGCTGTCGCCGCGGCAGCGCACCGCTTTCATCCTGTTCGACGGCAAGCGTTCGGTCGACGACGTGATCGCGGCCGGCGCGGGCATCGCGCGCGAGGACATCGACCAGATGGTCGCGCTGGGCTTGCTGAGCCCGCTGGGCGGCGCCGTCGCGGAAACGCCCGCGAGCTCCGCCGAGGGCGCGCCCAAGGCCGGTTCCGGCCGCAGCAGCCAGCAGCGCTATACGGACGCCTATCCCATCGCCACGCGGCTCACGGCCAGCCTCGGGCTCAAGGGCGTGCGGCTCAACCTGCAGGTGGAGGGGGCCGGGGGCTACGAGGACCTCGTGGCGCTGGCGCCGAAGATCCGCGCGGCGGTCGGGCCCGAGAAGGCCGAACCGCTGGACCGGGCGCTCTACGACTGAATCTGGGCGCTCATCCGGACTGCTCGAGCGCCCGATTTGGCGTTTCGCCAAAGATATGGCTACAATAGCCGGCTTTGCCTTGCCACACTGCGCCGACGCTGCGGGTGGCTTCAACCCCTTCTTCCGGGCAAAAAGCGGAAGAAGAAACCCACAAGGAGTGCCATGCGTCACTACGAAATCATTCTGCTGATCCACCCGGATCAAAGCGAGCAAGTTCCGGCCATGCTGGAGCGTTACAAGGGCCTGATCACGACCGGCGGCGGCAAGATCCACCGCGTCGAGGACTGGGGCCGTCGTCAACTGGCTTACCAGATCAACAAGCTCAACAAGGCGCACTACCTGTGCGTCAACATCGAAGCCGAACAGGCCGTGATGAGCGAACTGGAACACGCCTTCAAGTTCAACGACGCCGTGCTGCGCCACCTGACCGTTCAGAAGAAGAAGGCCGACACCGGTCCTTCGTCGATGATGAAGACGGTCGAGCGCGAAGAAGCCCGCAAGGCTCAACAGGCCGAATACGCCGCCGCCAACAACAACAACTGATGTCGGCGTGAGTGCTGCCGCTGCGGCAACCGGGGTCAACCAGCTTCTGCTGTCCGCCCATGTTGCCGAACTCGGTGCCTTGCGATTCACCCCGGCCGGTTTGCCCGCCATCGACCTGAAGCTCGAACACGAGTCGACCCTTCAGGTGGCGGGACAGTCCAGGCAGGTGAAGACGGCCCTCAAGGCCGTTGCGTTCGGCGCCATCGCCGAGCGGCTCGCAAAGCAGTCGATGGGAAGTCTCTGGCGATTCCAGGGGTTCCTCTCGACACCGGCCAACGGCAAGCTTCCGGTCCTGCACATCCAGGATTTTCAGCAAGATTAATTTTCGACAAGAGGTCCCACAATGGCCACGTTCAAGAAATTCAACAAAGACAAGCGCCCGAAGCGCAACACCCAGTCGCTGCTGTTCAAGCGCAAGCGTTTCTGCCGCTTCACCGTCGCTGGCGTCGAGGAAATCGACTACAAGGACATCGACACGCTGCGTGACTTCATCAGCGAAAACGGCAAGATCATCCCGGCCCGCCTGACCGGCACCCGCGCGATCTACCAGCGTCAGCTCAACACCGCGATCAAGCGCGCCCGCTTCCTCGCCATGGTCCCGTACAGCGACCAGCACCGCGTCTAAGAAGGAGACACAGCATGCAAGTCATTCTTCTGGACAAGGTCGTCAACCTCGGCACCCTCGGTGAAATCGTCAAGGTCAAGGACGGTTACGCCCGCAACTTCCTGATCCCGTCGGGCCGCGCCCGCCGCGCCACCGCCGCCAACAAGGCCGAGTTCGAAGCCAAGCGCGCCGAACTCGAAAAGGCAGCCGCTGCCAAGCTGGCCGAGTCGCAAGCCCAGGGCGAAAAGCTCGGCGGCACGACCGTCAAGCTGACGCAGAAGGCTGGCGTCGACGGCCGCCTGTTCGGCTCGGTCACCAACAGCGACATCGCTGAAGAGCTGGGCAAGCAAGGCTACAAGGTCGCGAAGTCGCAAGTTCGCCTGCCGAACGGCCCGATCAAGACCGTCGGCGACACCACCGTCAGCGTCTCGCTGCACACCGACGTGGTGGTCGACATCAACGTGACGGTCTACGGCGAAACCGCCTGATCGTTCCGGCGCGTCCTAGATGCGCTGCCAGAAGCCGCCTTCGGGCGGCTTTTGTTTTTTGTGCTCGCCGGCGGAAGTTGTCCCGCCCGCTGCACCGGAAGTTCACCTGTTATTCACAACCTTGTCCACGTGACGCCGCGGGGTGCGCGGGCTAGCATGGAGGGTTGCAAGGAAGCCCATGGCCGCCGTCTTCTCCTACGCCGACAACGATCCCTCCGACCGCCAGGTCGCGCAGCTGCGTATTCCGCCGCACTCGATCGAGGCCGAATCGAGCGTGCTGGGCGGCTTGCTGCTCGACAACACAGCCTGGGACCGCATGGGCGACCTGCTGGTCGACGGCGACTTCTACCGCCATGAGCACAAGCTGATCTTTGCCGCCATCGGCGGCCTGATCAACGGCAGCAAGCCCGCCGACGTGATCACGGTCTACGAGCAGCTGCAGACGCTCGGCAAGGCCGACGAGAGCGGCGGGCTGGTCTACCTGAACTCGCTCGCGCAGTACGTGCCGAGCGCGAGCAACATCCGCCGCTACGCCGAGATCGTTCGCGAGCGCTCGATCCTGCGCAAGCTGGTCTCGGCCAGCGACGAGATCGCGACCAACGCCTTCAACCCGCAGGGCAAGACGGTCGACAAGATCCTCGACGAGGCCGAGCAGAAGATCTTCAACATCGGCGAGGAAGGCACGCGGATGAAGCAGGGCTTCCAGAGCATGGATGCCCTGGTGGTCGAGCTGCTGGACCGCGTGACCGAGATGGCCGACAACCCGAACGACATCACGGGCGTTCGCACCGGCTTCTACGAGTTCGACAAGATGACCTCGGGCCTGCAGCCCGGCGACATGATCGTGCTGGCCGCGCGTCCGTCGATGGGGAAGACCTCGCTGGCGATCAACATCGCCGAGCACGTGGCGCTCAACGAGGGGCTGCCGGTGGCGGTGTTCTCCATGGAAATGGGTGCCTCCCAGCTCGCGGTGCGTATCGTCGGCTCGATCGGCCGCATCGACCAGGGCCACTTGCGCACCGGCAAGCTCACCGACGAGGAATGGCCGCGTCTGACCGAGGCCATCGAGAAGCTGCGCACCGTGTCGCTGCACATCGACGAGACCCCGGGCCTGTCGACCAGCGAACTGCGCGCCAATGCGCGCCGGCTGGCACGCCAGTACGGCCGCCTCGGCCTGATCGTGGTCGACTACCTGCAGCTGATGTCGACCAGCATGTCGGGCGACGAGAACCGGGCCACGGCCGTGGGCGAAATCTCGCGCGGCCTGAAGATGCTGGCCAAGGAGCTCAAGTGCCCGGTGATCGCGCTGTCGCAGCTCAGCCGCGGCGTCGAGAGCCGTACCGACAAGCGCCCCATGATGAGCGACCTGCGCGAATCGGGCGCCATCGAGCAGGACGCGGACATCATCATGTTCATCTACCGCGACGACTACTACAACAAGGAGTCGAAGGAGCCGGGCGTGGCCGAGGTGATCATCAGCAAGCACCGGAACGGCCCGACGGGCACCGTCAAGCTGGCCTTCCTGAAGCCCCTCACCAAGTTCGAGAACATGGCGATGGGCAGCGACGACTTCTGAGAAGGCGTGAATGAACCTGCTGCGCGCCCCGATCTCGCATCTGCGGTCCTCGCCGTACGTGAGTACGGCTCCGGTCCTCGACGCGACCTCGGGGCGCTCGCGACGGTTCCTTCACACCTTCTGAGTTCTCGCGCCTTCAGCGCGGCTCGGTGGAGCGCGCGAGCGCCACGCCCGCATCGGGCGCGGTCGGAACGCCCTCGGGCCAGCTCTTCTGCAGCCGCTTCGCCTCGGCGGCCTCGGCCTTCACCTGGCGCAGCATGTCGGCCATCGTCTTGCCGGGCTCGTCGCGAAAGCGCTCGGCCAGCACTTCGACCGCGTCGATGCGGTCGATGCGAAAGCCGCGGAAGTCCTCGCGCAGCTCGCACCAGGTCGACAGCGTCCAGACCTTGCCCCAGTAGAAGCAGCCCAGCGGCCGCACCGTGCGCTCGCTGGGCTCGCCCGCGACGTCGCGGTAGACCAAGTGCAGCTTGTGGTGCGACTGCACCGCTTCGCGCAGCGTCTGCAGGCGTTCGCGCAGCAGGTCGCTGAGCCCCAGCGCGGGTGCGTAGAGCGCGAGCGCCTCGGCCGACACGCGTGCCGAGGGCGGCAGCACCGAGAGGATCTTGCCCAGCCCGGTCTCGATGTCGCGCGCCATCGCCGGGTCGACCCAGCTCTGCGCGAGCCGGGCCGCGGCCACCAGCGCCGAGGCCTCGTCCTGGGTGAACATCAGCGGCGGCAGTTCGAAACCCGCGCCGAGCCGGTAGCCCACGCCGGCCTCACCCTCGATCGGCACGCCCTGGTGCTGCAGGTCGGCGATGTCGCGGTAGACCGTGCGCTCCGAGACCTCGAGCCGTTCGGCCAGGAAGGCGGCCGTGGTCAGGCGTCGGCCGCGGATCAGCTGGACGATCTGGAACAGGCGATCGGCGCGGCGCATCAGCGCGTTCCTGCCAGCTTCTTCGCGAAGTCTTCGACGAAGTAGCGCTTGCCGCGCTGCACCACGGTGTGGCCCTCGGCCTCGAGCCGCGACATCTGCGCCTCGATGCCGCCGGGGTAGTTCGCATTGAGTTCGCCGCCGCTCTTGAGCGTGCGCCACCAGGGCACGGCGGCATCGCGCGCCGTCCCCTTGCTGCCGGCCGATTCCTCCACCGCGTGGGCCACCATGCGCGCGAAGATCGCCGTGGTCACGGTGCAGCCGATGCTGGCCTGGTGCCGCGCCGCGATGTCCTCGCCGATGCCGAAGACCGTGGCGAGCCGCCCTTCGGGCACACCGCGCATCGCCGCCTCGACCTCGGCCGGCGAGGGCGTGGCGATGGTGCCTTCGCCGCGCCGCGCGCGCAGCGCGTCGGGGATCGGCTTGACGCTCGGCAGGTGAGGGTAGCTGGCCAGTCGGTCGCGCCAGCGCTTCGGTGGGCTCATGAAACTCCGATGTGGATCGCCACCTTGTCCGGCCCGTCGTAGGCTTCGAAATCGCTGCGGTAGCGGCGCGCGATGTCCGGGTGCGCCTCGAAATACTGCCAGATGCGCTGCCAGGTGGCGATCACCATCTGCGGCATCTCGCCCTGGCCGTCGAAGACCAGGTAGTCGCCGGCCTCGATGGCCACGCTGTCCGGACCGCCCGAGACGGCTACGCCCACCGTCACGTCGAAGGGGCCGTGGGCATCGGATTCATAGGCGGCGTAGACGCCGAAGATGCGCGTGTCGCCCGTGCGATGCGGCGTGGCTTCGTAGGTCTGCTCGCCGAAGAAGCGCCCCCACAGCGCGCCGATGCGGGCGGTCGCGGGGTCGTTCTCTTCGCGGTTGGTGGTGCGGACCGTGAGGCCTGCGACCGCGAAGGCGTCGTGATGTAGTCGCACGGGTTCCATGGGGTCTTCTCCTGCGGAGGTGTTCGGGTTGTCTGGTTCAAAGGGCCAGTGTCTTCAGGTCGGCCTTCATGCAGCGCGCGATCAAGGCCATGTCGGCATCGCCGATGTCGAACAGGCCGAAGCGGAACTTGTAGCCCCATTGCTTCGGGTTCTCGATGAAGGCGAGGCGCTCGATCATCGGTGCGATCGGTGTCTCGTGCGCGACGGCATAGCGCACGTCGCGGCGCCAGGGCACGAAGCCGCCGCCCATGTCGAATTCGTAGACCTCGCCAGGCTGCACGATGCCGATCGACACGAAGCTCTGCAGCCTGTCGGTGCCGCCGAACACCGTGGCTGGCGAATAGTAGGCCACGCGGTCGCCCGCGGCGACCCGCCGGAGCGGGCCCGGTTTGCCGTGGCAGGTCTGCATGAAGCCCTGCGGTCGGTGGTCGCGCCCGCGCCGGGCATGCTCGGCGCTCGCGACTGCAATCCAGTTGCGCTGCGGCATGGCGCTTCAGGCGAGGGCGTGCAGGCCGACTTCGTTGCCTTCGGTGTCGCGCAGATGGGCAATGAAGCCCATGCCGGGCGGCAGCGCCGACTTGGGCGCCACGATCTGCCCGCCGGCCGCCTCGATGCGCGACAGCACGGCGTCGATGCTGGGGGCGCAGTCGAGGTAGATGCGGATGCCGGTGCCCGCCTTCGCCGCGCCCTTCGCGCCGGCTTGCAAGGCGCCGCCGGTCGCGGGATCGTCGTAGGGGAACACGGCCAACGGGTCGCCGCCGAGAGTTTCGCGGCGCAGCTTGCGGCCGAGCACGGTTTCGTAGAAGGCCTGGGCACGGTCCAGGTCGGCGACGGGGATCTCGAACCAGCTGATGGTCTTGGACATGAAGAGCTCTCTTTCGTTGGTGATGAAGAGCCTCGATGGTGCGGACCGGCTCCTGACAACGTCTTGTCAGGAGCCTGTCATCGCGCGACGAAGAAAAGCCCGCGCTGCTCCGGGGAGCGGGCGCGGGCTCGGGGCCGGCGAGGCGGTGTCTTAGAGCACGTCGCTCGCGAAATCGGCCAGTCGCGAGCGTTCGCCGCGCGCCAGCGTGATGTGCCCGCCGTGCGGCCAGCCCTTGAACTTGTCGACCGCGAAGGTCAGGCCCGAGGAGCCTTCGGTGAGGTAGGGCGTGTCGATCTGCGCGAGGTTGCCCATGCAGATGATCTTGGTGCCCGGACCCGCGCGCGTGATCAGCGTCTTCATCTGCTTGGGCGTGAGGTTCTGCGCCTCGTCGATGATCACGTACTTGTTGAGGAAGGTGCGCCCGCGCATGAAGTTCATGCTCTTGACCTTGATGCGGCTGCGGATCAGCTCGTTGGTGGCGGCGCGCCCCCATTCGCCGGCACCACCGCCGTCGCCCTTGGCGAGGAACTCGAGGTTGTCGTCGAGCGCGCCCATCCAGGGGCCCATCTTCTCTTCCTCGGTGCCGGGCAGGAAGCCGATGTCCTCGCCGACGCTCACCGTGGCGCGGGTCATGATGATCTCGGTATAGCGGCGGTCGTCGAGCACCTGCGTGAGGCCCGAGGCCAGCGCCATCAGCGTCTTGCCGGTGCCGGCCGTGCCGGTCAGCGTGACGAAGTCGATCTCCGGGTCCATCAGCAGGTTCATCGCGAAGTTCTGCTCGCGGTTGCGCGTGTTCACGCCCCACACGGCGTTCTTGCCCGAGCTGTAGTCCTTGAGCGTCTTGAGCACCGCGGTCTTCTCGCGGATCTCGGTCACGCGCGCATACATGCTCGGCTCGCCGGGCGCCTCGAAGTACACGAACTGGTTGATGTAGAGGCTGGGCACGATCGGGCCGCTGACGCGGTAGAAGGTGCTGCTGCCGCTCTGCCAGCTCTCCACCGTCTTGCTCTGGCGGGTCCAGAAGTCGGGCGGCAGGGCGAGCGAACCCGAATAGAGCAGGTCGCCGTCTTCCAGCGTCTTGTCGTTCTGGTAGTCCTCGGCGTCCAGGCCCAGCGCGCGCGCCTTGACGCGCATGTTGATGTCCTTCGACACCAGCACCACCTCGCGCTTCGCGCGATCGGGCGATTCCTTGGCGTAGAGGTCGCGCAGCGCGTGCACCACGCCGAGGATCTGGTTGTCGGCCTTGCCCTGGGGCAGGCTCAGCGGCAGCGCGTAGTCGAGCGGCTCGGTCTGGAAGAACAGCTTGCCGCCGGCCTCGCGATGGCCGGTGGTGTCGAGCTTCAGGCCCTTGGCGATGTCGGCGTCCTGCGCGGCGGCCAGGGCGTCGAGCGTGCGGCTGGTCTGGCGGCCATTGCGCGCGACCTCGGTCGTGCCCTTCTTGTGGCCGTCGAGCTCCTCGAGCACGATCATCGGCAGGTAGATGTCGTGTTCCTCGAAGCGGAACAGGCACATCGGATCGTGCAGCAGCACGTTGGTGTCGAGCACGAAGAGCTTGGCGGGGCCGCTCGAGCGGCTGCGCTTGGGCTTCGGTGCCGGCTGCGGCGCTGGCGCCTCGGCACGCGGGGCTTCGGCCGGCGCCGAACGGGTCAGGGCCTGCTGCTGTTGTGGCGCCGGGGTGGGCGCGGGTGTCGAGCGGGGCTTGCGGCGGGGGCGGGCGGCCGGTGCCGGCGGGGCTTCGAGGCCACCACCGGGGACTTCGGCCGAATGCCGGTCGAACAGTTCCAGCGCTTGCGGTCCGCTCGGCGCCTCGGCGTCGGCGCGCGCATCGCCGGACCGGCGGGACCCCCTGTGCGAAGAACGGGCGGGCGCGTCAATCGCGTCCGGAGAAAGCAGTGCGGCACGTTTCGTGGGGGCGGGGGGCAATGGCATGTGTCAGGTCGCTCGCAAAAAGGTGGGAACCAGAAAACGAAAAAGCCGCCTGAAGACCCAGGCGGCTTTGTTCGGAGGATGCGGTCGTGGAGCTCAACAGCATGCGGCCATTATGCACACCGCCTCAGGGGCGTCAGGACCACTTTACGCCGTTCGTTGGACATTCCCCACGCGAAAGCGCAATTGCGCACGCCTGACACGCGGGTGAAACCTTCGACCGGGCGGACTCGGTGGCTCAGGCCGGCTTCTTCAGGGTCTTGACGGCCTTGAGGACTTCGTCGACGTGGCCCGGCACCTTGAGGCCACGCCATTCGGCCTTCAGGATGCCGTCGGCGCCGATCAGGAAGGTGCTGCGCTCGATGCCCTTGACCTTCTTGCCGTACATGATCTTGTTCTTGACCACGCCGAACATGTGGCACATCTTCTCTTCCGTGTCGGCGATCAGTTCGAACGGCAGTTCGAGCTTGGCCTTGAATTCGTCGTGCGACTTCATGTTGTCGCGCGAGACGCCGAACACCGTGGCGCCGGCTTTTTCGAAGTCCTTGTAGCGATCGCGGAATTGCATGGCTTCGGTCGTGCACCCCGGAGTGTTATCTTTCGGGTAAAAATACAGGACCAGGACATGGCCGAGGTGCGAAGTATTCGAAACCTTGAGGCCACCGGTGGCGTTGGCGTCGAATTCGGGAATGGGTTTGTTGACAACGATCGCCATGAAACTTGTTTTCTCCGTTTGTTTCCACTGCCCGAGCCTGCCTGTGTCGAGCCGAAGCGCCTTTCGGTGCCGCTCGCCAAAATCTCGGGTCCTCGGTTGATGGAAGATTGGTCGTTGCTAACTCTGGGTGCCCGGTGGCCCCCAAAAGGAGCGCGCCAGGCGGTTCGCAACCCGAGATTTTACCCCGAAAACCCCTCTCTCAGCCACCCTGGGGCCGCTCGACCAGCAGGGCTGCGACCACGTGCCGGCCTTCGCCGGCCAGGATGTTGTAGGTGCGGCAGGCCGCGGGGGTGTCCATGGTCTCCACGCCGGTGCGCTGGGCCATCAGGGGTTTGAGCCACGCGGGCTGCGGGAAGCGGATGCGCGCGCCGCTGCCGAAAATGACCAGTTCGGCGCCCAGCGCGGCCAGCTGGGCGAAGTGCTCGGGGCCCAGGTCCTCGAAGCGGTTGCAGTTCCATTCGAAGCGCTCGCCGCGCGAGCCGACGACCACGCTGCCCTCGACCTTTTCGTTGTTGATGGCGACCCAGCCCGGGCCGTGCGCGGTGAGGGTCTGGGTGTCGGATTTGTCGGGCTGGAGCTTCATCGGGGCACTGGGAACTGTGGTCAAATTATAGGTTTTCCCTAGTGACACGAGGCTCGCCAGGGCCTTTGCGGGCCGCGCGGCGATCCACGCAGTCTTCACACTTTCTTGCATGAACCGCGCCCGGGAGGGCCCTTTGAAGCAGCTCAAGAAATCGGCCAAGCTGGCTAACGTGCTCTATGACATTCGCGGTCCGATCATGGACGCGGCGAAGCAGATGGAGGAGGACGGCCAGAAGATCATCAAGCTCAACATCGGCAATCTCGCCGTGTTCGGCTTCGATGCGCCCGAGGAAATCCAGCAGGACATGATCCGCAACCTGCCCACCTCGGCCGGTTACTCGGACAGCAAGGGCGTCTTCGCCGCGCGCAAGGCGGTGATGCACGAGACGCAGAAGCAGGGCATCGCGGGCGTGACCCTCGACGACATCTACCTGGGCAACGGCGCCAGCGAGCTGATCGCCATGTCCACCAATGCGCTGCTCAACGATGGCGACGAGCTGCTGCTGCCAGCTCCCGACTATCCGCTGTGGACCGCCTCCACGAGCCTGTCGGGCGGCACGCCGGTGCACTACCTGTGCGACGAGGAGAACGGCTGGATGCCCAATCTGGCGGACATCCGCGCCAAGATCACGCCGCGCACCAAGGGCATCGTGGTCATCAACCCGAACAACCCGACCGGCGCGCTCTATTCCGACGCGCTGCTCAAGAGCATCGTCGAGATCGCGCGCGAACACGGCCTCGTGATCTTCGCCGACGAGGTCTACGACAAGGTGCTCTACGACGACGTGAAGCACACGGCGATCGCGAGCCTGTCGAACGACGTGCTCACGCTGACCTTCAACTCGCTGTCCAAGAGCTACCGCTCCTGCGGCTACCGCGCCGGCTGGCTCGTGGTGTCGGGCGACAAGCGCGCCGCGCGCGACTACATCGAGGGCCTGAACATGCTCTCGAACATGCGGCTGTGCGCCAACGTGCCCGGCCAGTGGGCGATCCAGACCGCGCTCGGCGGCTACCAGAGCATCAACGAGCTGGTGGGCGAGGGCGGCCGGCTGCGCCGCCAGCGCGACCTGGCCTACGAGCTGATCACCGCGATCCCCGGCGTGAGCTGCGTCAAGCCCAGCGCCGCGCTCTACATGTTCCCGAAGCTCGACCCGAAGGTCTACCCGATCGAGGACGACCGCCAGTTCTTCCTCGAGCTGTTGAAGGAAACCCGCGTGATGCTGGTGCAGGGCACCGGCTTCAACTGGGCCACGCCAGACCACTTCCGGATCGTGTTCCTGCCCCACGAGGACGACCTGCGCGAGGCCATCAACCGCATCGCGAAGTTCCTGGAGCAGTACCGCCTGCGCCGCAAGACGGAGTCATGAAAGCCGCCTGCGCCGCCGCGGCCCTGTCGCTCGCCGCGTTGTCCGCCTCGGCCGCCGGGCCTGCCGCCAAGGCGCCGGTGTCCTTCACGCACAACGACTGGGAACTGGCCTGCGACAACACGCGCACCTGCCGCGCGGCCGGCTACCAGTCCGAAACCGGCGCCAACGAGCCGGTCTCGATGCGCATCACGCGTGCCGCCGGGCCGGGCACCGCGCTCGAGATCGACCTGCAGATCGGCACCGAGGACGTCAAGGGCCCCTTGCGCCTGACGGTCGGCAAGGCCGTGGTGCCGGGCCTGAAGAACGATGCCCTGAGCCTCGATGCCGCCCAGATCCGTGCCGTGCTGCCCGAGCTGCTCAAGGCCGACAGCGCCAAACTCGCGGCCGGCGGCGGCCGCGAATGGCAGCTCTCGCTCTCGGGCCTGAATGCCGTGCTGCTCAAGATGGACGAGGCCCAGGGCCGCATCGACACCCCCGGCGCGCTGGTGCGCCCCGGTGGCAAGGCCGAATCGACGGTGCCGGCGGCCGTGCCCGCGCCCGTCGTGCGCGCGGTCCAGCCCGCGAAGCCGAAGCCCGGCGACGACGCCCTGGCGGCGCGCATCTTCCCCTCGCTCGACCTCAAGAAGGCGCTCGAGTACTGCAACAACAGCGAGAAGGTCGACCCGAAGTCGCTCGAGGTGCATCGCCTCACCGGCACCAGGGTGCTGCTGTCGCTGGGTTGCGGCATGGGCGCCTACAACTACTCCAGCCTGCAATGGCTGGCCAACGACAAGCCGCCCTATGCGCCGGTCGCGCTCGAGGCCAACGGCGAGTACGACGACAAGGACGCCAGCATCACTTCCAGCTTCAAGGGCCGCGGCATCGGCGACTGCTGGTCCAGCGAGACCTGGCATTTCGACGGCCAGGGCTTCGTGCGCACGGCCGCCGAGAGCGACCATATGTGCCGCGGCTTCGCCGGTGGCGCCTGGTCGCTGCCGCGCTACGTCAGCCGCGTCGTGAGCGCCGCGCCGTCCACCACCCCATCCAAACCATGAACGCGACTCTCCCCATGAAACCCATCCAAGTAGGCCTGCTCGGCGCAGGCACGGTCGGCAGCGGCACCTTCAAGGTGCTCCAGCGCAACCAGGAGGAAATCAAGCGCCGCGCCGGCCGCGGCATCGAGATCACCATGGTGGCCGACCTCGACACCGCGCGCGCCCGCGAAGTGGCCGGCGACGGCGTCAAGGTGGTCGGCGACGCGCGCGAGGTCATCGCCAATCCCGACATCGACATCGTGATCGAGCTGATCGGCGGCTACGGCATCGCCAAGCAGCTCGTGCTCGAGGCCATCGCGGCCGGCAAGCACGTGGTCACGGCCAACAAGGCGCTGCTCGCGGTGCACGGCACCGAGATCTTCGCGGCCGCGCATGCCAAGGGCGTGATGGTGGCCTTCGAGGCCGCGGTGGCCGGCGGCATCCCGATCATCAAGGCGCTGCGCGAAGGCCTCACGGCCAACAGCATCCAGTGGCTGGCCGGCATCATCAACGGCACCACCAACTTCATCCTCTCGGAGATGCGCGACAAGGGCCTGGACTTCGCGACCGTGCTCAAGGAAGCGCAGCGCCTGGGCTATGCCGAAGCCGATCCCACCTTCGACATCGAGGGCGTCGACGCCGGCCACAAGGTCACGCTGATGAGCGCGCTGGCCTTCGGCATCCCGGTGCAGTTCGACAAGGCCCACATCGAGGGCATCACCAAGCTGGCTGCGCAGGACATCAAGTACGCCGAGCAGCTGGGCTACCGCATCAAGCTGCTGGGCGTCACCAAGCGCACCGCCAAGGGCATCGAGCTGCGCGTGCATCCCTCGCTGGTGCCGAGCAAGCGCCTGCTGGCCAACGTCGAGGGCGCGATGAACGCGGTGGTGGTGCATGGCGACGCCGTCGGCACCACGCTCTACTACGGCAAGGGCGCGGGCAGCGAGCCCACCGCCAGCGCGGTGATCGCCGACCTGGTCGACATCACGCGCCTGCACACGGCCGATGCCGCGCACCGCGTGCCGCACCTGGCCTTCCATCCCGATGCGCTGAGCGACCTGCAGGTGCTGCCGATGGCCGAGGTGGTCACCAGCTACTACCTGCGCCTGCGCGTGGCCGACCAGGCCGGCGTGCTGGCCAAGGTCACGGGCCTGCTCGCGACCGCCGGCATCAGCATCGACGCCGTGCTGCAGCGCGAAGCCGACGAGGTCGGCGGCGAGGGCTCGACCCAGACCGACCTGATCATCCTCACGCACGACGCGCGCGAAGGCACGGTCGACGAAGTCATGGCCGAGCTGCAGGCGCTGCCGACCGTGCTCGAGCCCATCGTGCGCATCCGCAAGGAAGAGTTGAAGTGAACTACCTGAGCACCCGCGGCCATCCCGACCGCAAGCGCTTCTGCGAAATCCTGCTCGAGGGCCTCGCGCCCGATGGCGGCCTCTACCTGCCCGAGCGCTATCCGCAGGTCGATGCCGCCACGCTCGCGAAGTGGCGCTCGCTGTCCTATGCAGAGCTGGCCTTCGAGATCCTGTCGCTCTACATCGACGACATTCCGCCGGTCGACCTGAAGGCGCTCTGCGCGAAGACCTACACCGCCGAGGTCTTCGGCAGTGACGAGATCGTGCCGCTGCGCGAGCTCGAAGACGGCGTCTACCTCGAAGCCCTGTCCAACGGCCCCACGCTGGCCTTCAAGGACATGGCGATGCAGCTGCTGGGCAACCTGTTCGAGTACGAACTGGCCCGCCGCGGCGCCGAGCTCAACATCCTGGGCGCCACCAGCGGCGACACCGGCAGCGCGGCCGAGTACGCGATGCGCGGCAAGAAGGGCGTGCGCGTCTTCATGACCTCGCCCGACGGCCGCATGAGCCCGTTCCAGCAGGCGCAGATGTTCAGCCTGCAGGACGAGAACATCCACAACATCGCCATCGCGGGCGTGTTCGACGACTGCCAGGACATCGTGAAGGCGGTCTCGAACGACCTGGCCTTCAAGCGCAAGTACCGCATCGGCACCGTCAACTCGATCAACTGGGCGCGGCTGCTGGCGCAGGTGGTCTACTACTTCGCGGGCTACTTCCAGGCCACGGCGAATGACGAGCAGCCGGTGAGCTTCACCGTGCCCTCGGGCAACTTCGGCAACATCTGCGCCGGCCACGTGGCGCGCATGATGGGCCTGCCGATCCGCACGCTGGTGGCCGCCACCAACGAGAACGACGTGCTCGACGAGTTCTTCCGCACCGGCGTCTACCGCGTGCGCGGCGCCGCCGACACGCACGAGACCTCGAGCCCGTCGATGGACATCAGCAAGGCCAGCAACTTCGAGCGCTTCGTGTTCGACCTGGTCGGCCGCGACAGCGGCAAGTTGCGCAGCCTGTTCGTCGACGACCTGGGCCGCCAGGGCTTCTTCGACCTCAGCGCCGATCCCGCCTTCGCGCAGGCCGCGTCGCGCTTCGGCTTCCGCAGTGGCCGCAGTACGCACGCCGACCGCCTCGCGACCATCCGCGACACCGAGAAGCGCTTCGCCACCCTGGTCGACCCGCACACCGCCGACGGCCTCAAGGCCGCGCGCGCGCACCTGGCGCCGGGCGTGCCGATGGTGGTGCTCGAGACCGCGCTGCCGATCAAGTTCGCGGCCACGCTGGTCGAGGCCCTGGGCGAGGAGCCCGCGCGGCCCGCGAAGTTCGAGGGCATCGAGGCGCTGCCCAAGCGCGTGGTCAAGCTGCCGGCCGATGCCGAAGCGGTGAAAGCCTACATCGCGGAACACTGCGACTGAGCAAGCGAAAAGAAGGGGTGGCCGGGCGGCCGCCCCGGTCGGCAAATCAAAGCTATCCCCTGAATAGCATCGGAGACATCGGATGAAAGTGGTCGGCTTCGCCGGTTACTCGGGCGCCGGCAAGACCACGCTGGTCGAGCGGCTGATTCCCGTGCTCAAGCGCGCCGGACTGCGCGTCTCGGTGGTCAAGCACGCGCACCACAAGTTCGACATCGACCATCCGGGCAAGGACACCTGGCGCCACCGCGAGGCTGGTGCCTTCGAGGTGGTGGTCGCCTCCGACCGGCGGCTGGCGCTGATGCGCGAGTTCGAGACCCCGGTCGATCTCGACGTGCACCAACTGATCGCCGAGCTCTACAGCGGCGCCGACTGGGTGCTGGTCGAGGGCTTCCGCCACAGCGACCTGCTCAAGATCGAGGTCTGGCGCCCGTCCGGCGAGGGCGAGGATCCGCGGCCCTCGCTCTATCCCGAAGATCCTTTCGTCGTCGCGATCGCCGCCAACGCCAGCCTGCCGGTTCCGACCGAGCGGCCCGTGTTCGACCTCGACGACGCCGAGGCCATCGCGCGCTGGCTGATCGACAGCGGCGAGCGCTTCGACTACAACCCCGAGCACCATGGCTGACTCTCCCGCTGTTCCCTTCGCCGCCTCCTCGCGCCGGCCGCCGCTGCTGCCGCTCGACGATGCGATCGCCCAACTGCTCGTCAAGGCCCGGCCGGCACTGCCGTCCGAGCTGGTCAGCACCTTCGATGCCGACGGCCGCGTGCTGGCTGCGGACCTCGTGGCCGGCCTCACGGTGCCGCCGCGCGACAACAGCGCGATGGACGGTTACGCGCTGCGCGTGGCCGATTGCGCCGCGCCCGGCGCGCTGCTGAAGGTGGCGCAGCGCATTCCCGCGGGCACGGTCGGCACGCCGCTGCTGCCTGGCACCGCGGCGCGGATCTTCACCGGCGCGCAGATTCCCGAGGGCGCCGACGCGGTCGTGATGCAGGAAGACACCGCCGCCATCGCGGAGGAGGGCGGCCTGGGCAGCGTGCGCATCGAGATCGTGCCCGCGGCCGGCC
>NZ_JBZAYE010000719.1:0-3447 GCF_058244205.1 Variovorax sp. 20P10.2.4 | reverse complement strand
CGTGAACGCCGGCGCGCTCGGCGTGCGATCGTTGCAGGACCTGCCCTTCGCGGTCGGCTCCTACACCGTCGACACCATCGAGAACCAGCGCGCGCGCACCGCGCTCGACGTGCTGCGCAACGATCCCTCCGTCACGCCCACCTCGGGCTTCTCCTCGTTCGACGGCGTCGCGGTGCGCGGCTTCTCGGCCAACTCCTTCAATAACGTGCGCCGCGACGGCCTGCTGGCGAACATCTACAGCGACGTGCCGCTGGAGAACAAGGAGCGCGTCGACGTGCTCAAGGGGCTGTCGGGCTTCCTGTACGGCGTGGGCGAGCCCAGCGGCATCGTCAACTACGTGCTCAAGCGCCCGACGCGCGAGCGCTTCGCCAGCGTGAGCGCCGAGGTGCGCAGCTACGGCGGGCGCTATGCCAGCGTCGATGCCGGCGGCCCCCTGAACGAGGCCGGCACCGTGGGCTACCGCTTCAATGCCGCGAGCGAGCGGGTCGGCGACTTCACCCATTTCGGCGACCTGCGGCGCGACTTCCTCAGCGGCGCGGTGGACATCAAGCTCAACCGCGACGCGCTGCTGCAGCTCGACTTCGACTGGCAGCGCAAGTCGCTGGCCGCCAGCGGCATGATCGGCCCGCGCAGCGACGGCCTGCTGGTGCCCGCGCGCAGCTTCGATCCGCGCACGCTGGTCGGCCAGCCCTGGGGCCAGTACAAGACCGACGCCTGGAACCTCGGCGCGCGGTTGAACTACGCGCTCGGCGAGAACTGGGACCTGACGGCGCAGCTCGCGCTGAGCCGCACCAAGCGCAACGCGATCTTCTTCAATGCCTCGAAGGTGGCGCCGAACGGCGACGTGCTCGCCGGCAACACGCGCTACGAGGGCGAGGCCTATCCCACCACCGCGGGCCAGGTGTTCGCGACCGGGCGCTTCGACACGGGATCGATCGGGCACGAGGCGGTCATCGGCTATTCGTACTCGAGCCTGCAGTCGCCCGACGGCGACTACCTGCGCTTCCCGCAGTACATCGGCAACATCTACCGGCCGCGGCCCTACTTCGCACCCTTCATCCCCGAGGACACGCACCTGCCCGCGAGCAAGGCGCGCCAGAGCAGCCTGTTCGCGAGCGACACGATCTCCTTCGGGCCGAACTGGCAGCTGCTGGTCGGCGCGCGCCACATCGACTACAGCAGCGACATCGGCAGCAAGTACGACGGCACGCCGAAGTACACGACCAACGTGACCGTGCCCACGGTGAGCGCGATGTACAAGCCCTCGGAGCGCACCACCTTCTACGCGACCTACGGCGAGGGCTTCGAGCAGGGGGCCTATGCGCCGAGCTATGCCGACAACGCGCTGCAGAAGCTCGGGCCGATCAAGAGCCGGCAGTACGAGATCGGCGTGAAGAGCCGCGTGCGCGACGGGCTGATGATGACGGCCGCGGCCTTCGACATGGACAAGCCGCTGCAGGCGGTCTCGCCGGCCGACAACGTCTTCCGCCAGCAGGGCCGCCAGCGGCATCGCGGCGTGGAATTCACGGCCAATGGCGAGATCACGCCGCAACTCAGTGGCATTGCCGGCGTGTCCTGGCTCGACGCGCAGCAGCGCGAGACCGGCGACCCCGCGCTCGAGGGCCGCCGCCCGAGCAACGTGGCGCGCTTCCAGGCCAACCTGTTCCTCGACTACCGGCTGATGGCGGTGCCGGGGCTGTCGCTCAACACCGGCATCTACCACGTCGGCAACCGGCCGCTGGACCGCGCCAACGCGCTGATCGTGCCGAGCTTCACGCGCTGGGACCTGGGTGCGGCCTATGTCACGCGGCTGATGGGCGCGCAGTCGATCCTGCGGCTGTCGATCGAGAACGTGACGAACCGGCGTTACTGGAGCTCGGTCAACTACGGCGGCGTGACGCAGGGCAATCCGCGCATCGTCCGGTTGTCGATGACGGCCAACTTCTGACGGAGGCCCGCATGAAGATCGATGCAAGGAGTGGCCTGCGGAACATGGTCCTGGCGCTCGCGGCCCTGTGCTGCGGCGCGTCGTTGGCCCACGGCGTGTGGGTCGCGCAGCGCGCGGGCGAGCTGGCCGTGGTGCTCGGCGAAGGCGCGCTCGACGAGGCCTACGAGCCGCGGCAGCTGCGCGAGACGAAGGCCTTCACCGCCACCGGTGCGCCGTCGCAGGTGCAGGTGTCGGCGCGTGCGCGCAACGCGGTGGTCGAGCCGGCCAAGGACGTGGCCGTGCTGTGGGTGGCGCTCGAGGACGGCTTCTGGTCGCAGGGCCGCGACGGCAAGTGGGTCGGCGGCTCGCGCCTGCAGGTGCCCGATGCGCGCAAGGCCGGGCACTACATGAAGTACGGCACGACCCTGCTCGCGCCGGTCCGCCTGCCGTTCGCGCCGATCGGTGCCGAGCTGGAGATCGTGCCGCTGGCCGATCCCTTCGCGCTGCGGCGCGGCCAGCGCCTCGCGGTGCGCGTGCTGTCGAAGGGCCGGCCGGTGGCGGGTGTGGAGGTGATCGGCGATTTCACGGGCCACACCGCGGGTCCGCGCGTGAAGACGGACCGTGAGGGCCGCGCCACGGTCACGCTGGGCAGCAGCGGCCTCAACGTGATCGCGGCCTCGCTGGTGCGCCCGCGCAGCGACACCAGCGAGGCCGACGAGGACGGGCTGGAAGCCACCCTCACCTTCGTGCTGCCGCGCGCCGGCCACTGAATTGCGCGGGGCCAGGTAGCCACAAGGCACTACAATGCGAAGGATTCCTATTTAGAAACAGAGGGCGGCAGCAGGTCTGCACGAGAAAGCGCATGGTGGTCGGCGAATCAGCCCTGCAGCGGGAGGTCCACGCGCTCTACAGCGATCACCACGGGTGGCTCTGCGGGTGGCTGCGGAGCAGGCTCGGCAACAGCTGCGACGCGGCGGACATCGCGCACGACACCTTCATGCGCGTGTGGACCGGCTACCGCGCCGACGCCATTCCGCCGCTGCGCGAGCCGCGCGCCTACCTCACGACCGTGGCGCGGCGCCTGATGGTCAATCACTTCGAGCGCCAGTCGCTCGAGCGCGCCTACCTGGCCTCGCTGGCCCTGCTGCCCGAGGCGCTGGTGCCCTCGGTCGAAGAGCGCGCCATCCTGCTCGAAACGCTGCACGAACTCGACGCCCTGCTCGACGAACTCCCGCCGCCGGTGCGCACCGCCTTCCTGATGTCGCAGCTCGAAGGCCTGTCCTACGACGAGATCGCCGCGCGGCTGAAGCTCAGCGTGCGCACCGTCACGCGCTACATGGCGCAGGGGTTCCGGCAGTGCCTGCGGCTGATGCTGGCGCAGGGCGCATGAGAGCCGCGGGCGCCCCGGTCGATCCCCGGCTGCTCGACGAAGCCGCGCAGTGGCTCGCGCGCCTGCATGCCGGGCGCCCAAGCGCCGCCGACCTGCAGGGCTGCGAGGCATGGCGCAACCAGAGCCCCGA
>NZ_JBZAYE010000718.1:0-3463 GCF_058244205.1 Variovorax sp. 20P10.2.4 | reverse complement strand
GCTCGAGCGGGCGGCGCGCGACCAGGCGCGCACCCACGAGCGCGAGCGCATCCTGCGCGACATGCACGACGGCGTGGGCTCGCACATCAGCTCGGCCATCCGCCAGCTGCAGTCGGGCCAGACCAGTTCCGAGGAGCTGCTGCGCACGCTGCGCGACTCGATGGACCAGCTCAAGCTGTCGATCGACTCGATCCACCTGCCGCCGGGCGACGTCGGCGCGCTGCTGGCGGCCTTCCGCTACCGGCTCGAGCCGCGGCTGGCCACGGCCGAGATCGTGCTCGACTGGGCCGTGGACGAGGTGACGCCGGTGGCGCACCTCGACGCGCACGGCATGCGGCAGCTGCAGTTCCTGCTGTTCGAGGCGATCTCGAACGTGCTGCAGCACGCCCGGGCGCGGGTGCTGCGGCTGGAGGCATGCATGGAGGGCACGGCGGTGGCGCTGCGCGTGATCGACGACGGGCGCGGCTTCGACGCCAGCCAGCCGCCGCGCTCGCTGGCCGAGCGCGCGGGGGCCATCGGGGCGCGGCTGGCACTCGAAAGCCGACCGGGCCGCACGGTCGTTCAACTGGTCTTCGATTGAGCGGACGCAGCGGGCGCGGATAATCCGCGCCCATGTCCGCCGTGTTCAATCAGCCCTCCCTGGCGCGCCGGGTCGCGCCCATCTTCCAGGGCTTCGACGGCTTTCTGGCCTTCGCCGTGCTGCTGCTGGCCTTCGCGGGCCTGCTGACGATGTACTCCTCGGGCTACGACCACGGCACCCGCTTCTTCGACCATGGCCGCAACATGCTGCTGGCCGGCTTCATCATGTTCGTGGTGGCGCAGGTGCCGCCGCAGCGGCTCATGCTGGCCGCCGTGCCGCTCTATGCGGCGGGGGTGGCGCTGCTGATCGCGGTGGCGCTGTTCGGCATCACCAAGAAGGGGGCCACGCGCTGGATCAACGTGGGCATGGTGATCCAGCCCAGCGAGATCCTGAAGATCGCCATGCCGCTGATGCTGGCCTGGTGGTTCCAGCGCCGCGAGGGGCAGCTGCGGCCGCTCGACTTCGTGGTGGCGACCGTGCTGCTCGCGGTGCCGGTCGGGCTGATCATGAAGCAGCCCGACCTCGGCACCTCGCTGCTGGTGCTGGCGGCCGGCCTGGCGGTGATCTTCTTCGCCGGGCTGCCCTGGAAGCTGATCGTGCCGCCGGTGCTGCTGGGCGCCGTGGCGATCACGCTGATCGTGAGCTTCGAATCGCAGCTGTGCACCGACGGCGTCGACTGGCGCGTGCTGCACGACTACCAGAAGCAGCGCGTGTGCACGCTGCTCGACCCGAGCAAGGACCCGCTGGGCAAGGGCTTCCACATCATCCAGGGGATGATCGCCATCGGCTCGGGCGGCGTCGGCGGCAAGGGCTTCATGCAGGGCACGCAGACGCACCTCGAGTTCATTCCCGAGCGCACCACCGACTTCATCTTCGCCGCCTATTCCGAGGAATTCGGCCTGGTGGGCAACCTGGCACTGATCTCGGCCTTCATCCTGCTGATCTTCCGCGGGCTGGCGATCGCGCTCAACGCCCCCACGCTGTTCTCGCGCCTGCTGGCGGGCGCGGTGACCATGATCTTCTTCACCTACGCCTTCGTGAACATGGGCATGGTCAGCGGCATCCTGCCGGTGGTGGGAGTGCCGCTGCCCTTCATCAGCTATGGCGGCACGGCCATGGTCACGCTGGGGTTGGGGCTCGGGATCCTGATGTCGATCGCGCGAGCTCGAAAACTGGCGCAGTCGTAGCGGGAAACACCGCGGAACCGGCTTTGCCGGGCCGCTGGTGTTGCCCCCGGTAGGGGGTTGGAGGAGCGCACGCAGTGCGCGGAGCCTGGGGGCGAGCAATAATCCTTCATGATCTCTCGCGAACCCACCATCGAGCGCCTCGCCACGGCGCAACAACTGCTGCTCACGCCGTTCGGCCTCGACGAATCGCACCTGAGCAAGGCCCTGGCCGAGATCACCGCGCATCGCGTGGACGACGCCGATCTGTACTTCCAGTACACCCGCAGCGAGGGCTGGAGCCTCGAGGAAGGCATCGTCAAGACCGGCAGCTTCAGCATCGACCAGGGCGTCGGCGTGCGCGCGGTCAGCGGCGAGAAGACGGCCTTCGCCTATTCCGACGACATCTCCGAGGCCTCGCTGCTCGACGCGGCACGCACGGTGCGCTCCATCTCCTCGGCGGGCCGCACCGGCCGCGTGAAGACCGTGCCGCGCAAGATCGCCTCGAGCCGCTCGCTCTACGCCGGCCTCGATCCCATCGCCACGCTCGACAGCACCGCCAAGGTGAAGCTGCTCGAGAAGGTCGAGCAGCTGGCCCGCTCGCGCGACCCGCGCGTGTCGCAGGTCATGGCCGGCCTCGCGAGCGAGTACGACGTGGTGCTGGTGGCGCGCGCCGACGGCACGCTGGCGGCCGACGTGCGGCCGCTGGTGCGGCTGTCGGTCACGGTCATCGCCGAGCAGAACGGCCGCCGCGAGGTGGGTTCGGGCGGTGGCGGCGGGCGCTTCGGCCTGGCCTATTTCGACGACGAGCAGATCGCCGAGTACGTCGACCATGCCGTCAAGTCGGCACTGACCAACCTCGAGTCGCGCCCCGCGCCCGCGGGCGAGATGACCGTGGTGCTCGGCCCGGGCTGGCCCGGCATCCTGCTGCACGAGGCCATCGGCCACGGCCTCGAGGGCGACTTCAACCGCAAGGGCTCGAGCGCCTTTTCGGGCCGCATCGGCGAGCGCGTGGCCGCCAAGGGCGTGACCGTGCTGGACGACGGCACCATCGCCGACCGCCGCGGCTCGCTCAACGTCGACGACGAGGGCAACGCCAGCCAGCGCAACGTGCTGATCGAGGACGGCATCCTCAAGGGCTACATCCAGGACGCGCTCAATGCGCGCCTGATGAAGGTCAAGCCCACCGGCAACGGCCGCCGCGAGAGCTATGCCCACGTGCCGATGCCGCGCATGACCAACACCTACATGCTGGGCGGCGACAAGGTGCCCGAGGAGATCGTGGCGAGCATCAAGAAGGGCCTGTACGCCGTCAACTTCGGCGGCGGGCAGGTCGACATCACGAGCGGCAAGTTCGTGTTCTCGGCCAGCGAGGCCTACTGGGTCGAGAACGGCAAGATCCAGTACCCGGTCAAGGGCGCGACCATCGTGGGCAACGGCCCCGACGCGCTGACCCGCGTGAAGATGATCGGCAACGACATGGCGCTCGACTCGGGCGTGGGCACCTGCGGCAAGGAAGGCCAGAGCGTGCCGGTGGGCGTCGGCCAGCCCACCTTGCGCATCGACGGGCTGACTGTAGGCGGAACGGCTTAAGACTTTCGTCACTTGCGGAGCGTTTCCTCCCGTTGCTAAGCTGCGCCTTTTTGCGAACGACGCATTCAAGGAGCATTTCAATGGGGAACAGGATCCACTCGCCCGCCGCCCTCTGGGCCATGACCGC
>NZ_JBZAYE010000717.1:0-3464 GCF_058244205.1 Variovorax sp. 20P10.2.4 | reverse complement strand
GACAGGGTCGGCACCTCGGGCACGCTGGCCGCGCGGCGCGGGCCGGTCACGGCCAGCATGCGGATCTTGCCGGCGCGGTGCGCGCCCAGGAAACCGCCGAGCGCATCGACGGCGGCCGGAATCTGGTTGCCCATCAGGTCGGCCAGCAGCGGCGCGCCGCCCTTGTAGGGCACGGGCAGCAGTTCGATGCCCTCCTTCTTGCCGACCACGTAGCCCACGAAGTGCGGCGAACTGCCCGCGGCGGGCACGCCGAAGCTGCGCGCCTCCTGCTTCGCGCGCGCCAGCGCCAGGTACTCCTGCAGCGTCTTCGCGGGCTGCGCCGCGCTGACCGCGAGCGCCACCTCGAAGGTCGCGAGCCGCGCTACCGGCGCGAAGTCCTTCACCGGGTCGTACTTCACCGAGCGCGAGGTCAGCGGCAGGGTCGAGAACATGTGGCTGTTGCCCAGCAGCAGCGCGCTGCCGTCGGGCGGCAGTGCACGGAACTGCTCGGCCGCGATCTGGCCGCCCGCGCCGGGGCGGTTGTCCACCACCACGGTGGCGCCCAGGCGCTTCTGCAGTTCCTCCGCGTAGAGGCGTGCCACCGCGTCGGCCGTGCCGCCCGCGGGATAGCCGACCACCAGGCGGATGGTGCGGCCGGCCGTAGCGGACGGCTGCGCCGCGGCCAGCGGCGGCAAGGCAGCGGCGATGACGCCGGCGGGCAGCAGGGGCAGGAAGGCGCGACGCTTCATCGGGGGTTCTCCGAAAGACAAGGGACGGACGGCAACGAGCGGCTGGCGGGCGCGACGCGCACCCACCGGCCACGGAACAACGAACGCAACGAAGAGGAAAAAAAGCCGGCGCTCAGGCCTCGAGCAACTGCTCGCCGCGCGCGAGCTGGCGCGCGTAGGTCTCGGCATCGAGGTTCGCGCCGCAGACGATCAACCCGGTGCGCTGCCCGCGCAATTCCTCGCGCAGGGGCCCGAGCAGCGCGGCCAGCGCCGTCGCGCCGGCCGGTTCCACCGCCAGCTTGGCATCGCGGAACATCACGGCCATCGCGCGGCAGATCTCGTCGTCGCTCACGGTCACGATGCGCTCCATGTGGCGCCGGCACAGCCCGTAGGCCATCGGCGTGGTCATCGGCGGCGCCAGGCTGTCGGCGATGGTCGAGAGCTTCTCCATGCGCTGCGGCGAGCCGGCCTCGAAGCTGCGCCGCATCACGTCGGCGCCCTCGGGCTCGATGCCGATCACGCGGCAGCCCGGCATCAGCTTGCGGATCGCCGTGGCCACGCCGCTGCCGAGGCCGCCGCCGCCCACGGCCACCAGCACCGTGTCGAGGCCCGGCACCTGTTCGGCGAACTCGAGCCCCACGGTGGCGGTGCCCAGCGAGGTGCCCTCGCCCTCGAAGGGATGGATGAAGGTGCGGCCCTCGTCGCGCACCAGCGCCTCGGCCATCGCGAAGCCGGTGGCGCCGTCGGGCGCGATCAGCAGTTCGGCGCCGTAGGCGCGCGCCATCGCCACGCGCGCCGGATTGGCCGAGGCCTGCACCACGATCTTCGCGGAGACGCCGGCCTCGCGCGCCGCGAAGGCCGCGGCCACCGCGTGGTTGCCGGCGCTCATCGCGGTGATGCCGCGCGCCTTCTGCTCGCTCGACAGTCGGCGCGCCACGTTGAGCGCGCCGCGCGCCTTGAAGGTGCCGGTGCGCTGGAACAGCTCGAGCTTCATGTGCACGTCGGCGCGACCGAGCAGGCGCTCGACCGTGGGTCCGTGCAACGGCGCGACCGGCGTGCGCAGCAGCCCCTGCGCATTGGCGCGCGCGGTCTCGCGGATGGCCTCGAGGTCGAGGTCGGGCAGTTCGGAAGCGGCGGGGGATGCGGTGCTCATGGCGTCAGGCTCCAGGTGCGCGGCGGGCGCGGCGTGCATGCGCGATGGCTTCGATCTCGACCAGCGCGCCCGGCACCATCAGGTCGGCGCGCACCGTAGAGCGCGCGGGTGCGGGGCCCGCGGCGGGGTCGAAGCATTCGGCATAGCTGCGGTTGAATTCGGCGAAGTCCTCCACGCGCGACAGCCACACGGTGGTCTTCGCGACATCGGCGAGCCCCAGGCCCTCGGCCGCGAGGATCTCGCCGATGCGTCCGAGGCAGCGCCGCGTCTGCTCGCCGACCGTGTCGCCCTCGATGCGCCACTGGGCGTCGAAGGCCATCTGGCCGCTGACGAAGACGAGCTCGCCCTCGCGGCGCGACGGGGAGAAGAACGGAGGGGCCACGGCGGGCGTCGGGTCGGTCTGCATGCGAGGCAGTCTATAGACGGCCGCGCGGCGCGTCCTTTGCGCGACGGGCGAAAACTTATGCGCGAGCGACGCCGCGCGTGAGGACTTTCCCTCAGCCCGCCGCCAGCAGCGCGCGCACGTCCGCGGTGAATTCGCTCGCGCTCTGCGCATAGCGCATCACCACGCGCATGCGGCCCTTGCGGTCGATCAGGTAGGTGAAGGCCGAATGGTCCATGGTGTACGAGGTGCGCGTGGGCACCTTCTCGTAGAACACCTTGAACTCCTTCGCCGTCGCCTCGGTCTGCGCGAGGTCGCCGCGCAGCCCGAGGAAACTCGGGTCGAAGGCCGCCGTGTAGGCGCGCATCACCTCGGGCGTGTCGCGCTCCGGGTCGACGGTGACGAAGATCACCTGCAGGTCGTCGCCGGCCGCGCCCAGCTGCTGCTTGACCTCCGCCGCGCGCGTCAGCGCGGTCGGGCAGATGTCGGGGCACTGGGTGAAGCCGAAGAAGATCATCACCACCTTGCCCTTGAAGTCGGCCAGCGTGCGGCGCTTGCCGTCGGGATCGCTCAGCGCGAAGTCGCGGCCGTAGTTGGCGCCCGTGATGTCGGTACCGGTGAAGCTCGGCTTCGGCTCGGATTCGCCGCAGGCGGCCAGTGCGGCCCACAGGGGCAGCGTGGCTGTGCCCAGCAGCAGGCGGCGGCGGGTCGTCGGTAGTACGCGGGTCATGGATGTTCCTTCGAGGGAGTGAATGGGGGAATGCGCCGGGCCGCCGGCTTCGGTGTCAGCTTGCGGCCCAGCCGGCGCCAGCCGATCACCACGCCCGTGAGGCTCAGCGCCGCGCCACCGAGGCTCAGCAGCACCATCGCCAGGTCCCACAGCGGGCGGCGTTCGAGCAGCGGGCGCCAGTCCCAGCTGTGCAGCATCGCGAACAGCCAGCGGCTGGCGCGGCGATGGCTGTCGCTGCGGTTCAGCAGCGCACCGGTGCGCGGATCGACATGGGCCCAGGTGCCGGCCTCGTCCGCGAACACCACGCGCCAGATGGGCAGCGGCTTGTCGCCGCCGCCGGTCATGGTGTGCGGCTCGCGCGTGTAGTAGTGGCTGTCGTAGGCGGTCAGCACCTCGATGCGCGCGACCGGCGCGCTAGAGAGCTTCGCGACCGCGGCCTTCAACGCGTCGGCGTCCAGCGCCGTGGGCGCGGCGCTGGCGGCATCGAGCACC
>NZ_JBZAYE010000716.1:0-3480 GCF_058244205.1 Variovorax sp. 20P10.2.4 | reverse complement strand
GCGCCGCGCGATCGGCGCGGCGCTGGCGGCGACCGGGGGGAACAAGCTCGCGACTTCGCGGCTGCTGGGCATCTCGCGGGCGACCTTGTACGAGCGCATGACGAACCAGGCGAATTGACCCGCGCGCCGAGCGCGGACCACGAAGGAGGAGAGCATCGATGAAGGGCTTGTTGACGCGATTGAAGGGAGCGCTGGGCCGGCCGGCGCCAAGCCGCCCCGAGGAGGCCGGGCAGGGCGAGCGGGTCCTGGTCAACGCCTACTGCACGCGCGCCGATGTACCGGCGCTCGAATTTCCCCATGCCCTGCAGGGTCGCCGCGATCTGTCGGACCCCGAACTCGCGCCCCACCTGGCCGGCTTCGTCGGCTACGTGCTGAGCCGCGGCGACGGCACGATGTCGCGCAACCGCTATCACGTGATGCGTCATGTCCAGCGCGTGCGCCAGCACCTGAGCCTGTCGATCGACGAGGGCCTGCTCGATGCGTTCTCGGACTGGGCCGTGCGCGCGAACGCGATCGTGTTCCTGCCCGACGGCAGCATCCGCGATCCCCGAGGGCGCATCCTCTTGTCGGCGGCGGACGAGGAGCCCGATGGCGAAGCCGCGCTGCCCTATCCGGCCGAGGCCTGGGAGCGCAAGGCGCGCACCGAGGCAGCGCTCGCGGCGCGGGGCATCGAGGTCCCGCGCCACCTGCCGCCGCTGGTCTGCGAGCCTGAGCTGCGGCTGCGCGCGCCGCAGGAGATCGCGGGCCGGGCCTTCGCGCTGCTGGCGGTATCGGCGCGGGCCGAGTCGCTCGCGAGCAAGGAGCCGCTGGCGCCCGAAGACCTGTTCGAGCGGCTGCCCTCGGCACGGGCGCATCTCACGCCGGCGGAGCAGGCTTTCCTCTCGGACCCCGAACCGCTGGCGTCCGATGTCGTCCAGTTCGGCTGGCGCTACGAGTGCCTGTATCTGCTCGAGTGGGCGATGGGCCTGGTCGATGCGCTGCCTTTTCCCGGCGCGATCTGCGACGTGCCGCTCGCCGCGCGCACGATGCTGGAAGCCCGCGACCTGCCGGGCGCGCTGCGTTCGCTGCGCATGCGCGGCGAAGGCGAAATCCTCGATGCGCTCGACCTGCATTACCGCCTGCACTGGCGCGTGCGCCAGGCCGGGCTCCAGCAGGTTCCCGTGCCGCCGGAACTCGATGCGGGCGTGATCGCCGAGCGGCATCGCGCCTTGAACTGGCTGGTGCGCTTCGAGGACCGCGAGTGGGACGAGGTCGACACGCCCACCTGACAATGCGGCCTCCATCCGCCTGCGAACCAGCCTTCCACCAGAGCCTCCCATGAAGACACCGATCCGCTCCCTCGTCCTCGCCGCATCGTGCGCCTGTGCCGGCGCCGCCTTGGCCGCGCCGCCCTGCGCCGACGAGGCGGTCTCGCGCGCGAAGAAGCTGCTGGTGTTCCATTTCGGCGAGGACGATCGCATCCGCGTCGGCTCCGAGGTCAAGGAGCTGCCGCCGCTGCGCAACCCCGCCAACAAGGCGCAGCAGTTCCGCGTGCTCGAGGTCTGGGGCTCGATCTACAAGGGCAACTACCGCATGCGCCTGATCTATCACGTGGCGGGCAAGGACTGCACGCTGATGGGCCAGGAAATCCTCGAGTACGCCAGCCTGTGAGCGTCCGCGCCCTGCGTTCCACCTTCGGCCCCAACTGCCACTGGTGCGGCCTGCCGATGGACTTCGAGGAGCCGCATGGCCGGCCCGAATCGGCCACCATCGAGCACCTGGTCGACGCCACCCTGGGCGGCGTGCGCTCGCCCAAGCACCGGCGGCTGGCCCATGCGGCCTGCAACCACGCGCGCAACGAATTCCGGCTGCAGGCCGAGCGGCAGTTCAGGCAATGGATCGACGAGCGCCGGGCCTCCGCGAAAACCCTGACTGAAAAATAGACAGTCGCCTGAAATTCAGACACGACAACTGTTCTGAATTCAGCCGAATCGCGCTTTCTCCGAATGGAGAAACCTTTGTTATCAACGGCTTAGCGCGTGGCACGAAGTGTGCAATATTCAGTCATCTTTATCAGGAGACAACGAATGAACCGTCGCCACCTCGTCGCCCTGGCCGCGCTCGCCGCCTGCGCCGCCGCCGCACCCGCCTGGGCCCAGTCCGGGGAGATCCGCATCGCCCATATCTACAGCAAGACCGGCGCGCTCGAGGCCTACGGCAAGCAGACGCAGACCGGCTTCATGATGGGCCTGAACTACGCCACCGAGGGCACGATGACCGTCGCGGGCAAGAAGCTGGTCGTGATCGAGAAGGACGACCAGGGCAAGCCCGACCTCGGCAAGTCGCTGCTGGCCGCGGCCTATTCCGACGACAAGGCCGCGCTGGCCGTCGGCCCGACCGCCTCGGGCGTGGCGCTGGCGATGCTGCCGGTGGCCGAGGAGTACAAGAAGATCCTGCTGGTCGAGCCCGCCGTGGCCGACTCGATCACCGGCGACAAGTGGAACAAGTACATCTTCCGCACCGGCCGCAATTCGAGCCAGGACGCGATCTCCAACGCGGTGGCCGTCGACAAGGCCGGCGTGACCGTCGCCACGCTGGCGCAGGACAACGCCTTCGGCCGCGACGGCGTGAAGGCCTTCGGTGCCGCGCTCAAGAAGGCCAAGCTGGTCCACGAGGAGTACCTGCCGCCCGCCACCACCGACTTCACGGCCGGCGCCCAGCGCCTGATCGACAAGCTCAAGGACCAGCCGGGCCGCAAGATCATCTGGATCGTCTGGGCCGGCGCGGGCAACCCGTTCAAGATCGTCGACCTCGACCTCAAGCGCTACGGCATCGAGATCGCCACCGGCGGCAACATCCTGCCGGCCATGGCAGCCTACAAGGCGCTGCCGGGCATGGAAGGCGCGGCCTACTACTACTTCGGCATCCCGAAGAACCCGGTGAACGAGGCGATGGTCGCGGCGCACTACAAGGAATTCAAGACGCCGCCGGACTTCTTCACGGCCGGCGGCTTCTCGGCCGCGATGGCGGTGGTGACGGCGCTCAAGAAGACCAACGGCGACACCAACACCAACAAGCTCATCAGCACGATGGAAGGCATGAGCTTCGACACGCCCAAGGGCAAGATGACCTTCCGCAAGGAAGACCACCAGGCGATGCAGTCGATGTACCACTTCAAGATCAAGGTCGACCCGGCCTTCGCCTGGGGCGTGCCGGAGCTGGTGCACGAGATCAAGCCTGAAGAGATGGACATTCCCATCAAGAACAAGCGCTGAGTCCGGCGCTTCCCGCCACCCGAACGCGGCGCCGCGCGCCGCCCGCCTTTTTCTTTCTCTTTCGCCCCGGATGGCCGCCGGGCGAAGCGCCAGCCTGCGTCCGCGCGGGCGGCGCGCTCCACGGCCGAGTCCTCGATCAGCCAAGCAGCGTTCTTACACCTATAACGGAAGGAGACAGCGATGCCAGCGATGAATTGGAACTGGAAGAGATCGGTCATGGCCGCGG
>NZ_JBZAYE010000715.1:0-3487 GCF_058244205.1 Variovorax sp. 20P10.2.4 | reverse complement strand
AGGTGCAGGCCCACGGCGGCCGAGGCCAGCGCGAAGGCATAGGACTCGCGGTCGCGGATCTTGTGGTACGTGGAGGCCCTGCCCGCCGGCGTGCGCGGCACGCGGATGCGCACGATCAGCTCGTCGGCCGCGAGCACGGTCTCGAGGTGCGGCGTGGCGCCGGGCGCGCGGTGCAGTTCGCGCACGGCCACCGTGCGTTCGCCGCGCGGGCTCAGCGTGTCGACCTGCGCATCGAAGGCCGCGAGCGCCACCGCCCAGTCGCCCGGGTAGACCGCCACGCAGGCCTCGCTGCCGCCGAGCACCGCATGGCCGCGGTTCACGCCGGCCAGCGCCGCGCAGCCGCTGCCGGGCACGCGCTTGTTGCAGGCGAACTCGGGGCCGCCGCGGAAATAGGCGCAGCGCGTGCGCTGCAGCAGGTTGCCGCCCACGCTCGCCATGTTGCGCAGCTGCTGCGAGGCGGCCTTCCACAGCGACTCCGACAGCGCGGTGAACTCGCGCTGCACGACCGGATGCTCGGCCACGTCGCTCATCGCGGCGAGCGCGCCGATGCGCAGCTCGGCCCGGTCGCTGGCGTCGATCTCGCGCAGGCCCTCGATGCGGCCGATGTCGACGACGGTGGCCGGCGCTTCCACGCCGAGCTTCATCAGGTCGAACAGGGTGGTGCCGCCCGCGAAGTAGCGCGCGCCGGGCTGGCTGCGCGAGAGCAGCTGCACGGCCTCGGCGCTGCTGCGCGGCCGGTGGTAGGCGAAGTCATGCATGGCGGCGGCCCTCCATGGCTTCGGTCTCGGCGCGCATGCGCGGGGCGGC
This sequence comes from Variovorax sp. 20P10.2.4, assembly GCF_058244205.1. NCBI lineage: Bacteria > Pseudomonadati > Pseudomonadota > Betaproteobacteria > Burkholderiales > Comamonadaceae > Variovorax > Variovorax sp. 20P10.2.4. Next base: position 2,680 of record NZ_JBZAYE010000715.1, on the reverse strand, counting down.
ATCGCGAATCGCCTCGAGGATGCCGGCATAGGCACCGCAGCGACAGAGGTTGCCGCTCATGTACTCGCGGATCTGCGCCTCGCTGGTGGCATGGCCCTCGCGCACGCAGGCGATGGCGGCCATCACCTGGCCCGGTGTGCAGTAGCCGCACTGCAGCGCATCGTGGTCGACGAAGGCCTGCTGCATCGGATGCAGCGTGCCGTCGGGCGCGGCGATGCCCTCGATGGTGGTGACGGCGCAGCCATCGGCCTTCACGCCCAGCGTGAGGCAGGAGGCGACGCGCCGGCCGTCGAGGTGCACGGTGCAGGCGCCGCACTGGCCGTGGTCGCAGCCCTTCTTGGCGCCCGTGAGACCGAGCTGCTCGCGCAGCACGTCGAGCAGCGAGGCGCGCGGCTCGAGCTGCAGCGCATGCGGCTGGCCGTTGATGACGACGCGGGTGTCGATGCGCGGCGGCGCGGGCGCGGGTTCCTGCGCGCTCGCCAGGCCGGTGCCCGCGACACTCGCGGCACCGGCGGCGCCGGCCGCGGTGCTCATCATGAAGGTGCGACGGCTCAGCGCGGGCGCGCCGGTGCCGGGGGATGGGGTGGGGTTCATCGTGGCGTCCTTTCTTTTTTCTTCTTCTGCTCAGACCTCGCGCCCGATGCGCGCATCGAGCGACAGCCGGCCGCCGCCGCGCGCCAGCAGGCACAGCGCGATGAAGAACAGCATCAGCGGGTATTCGAAGCCGCGGTCGATCCACGGGAAGGTCGGGCCCATCACGTAGCAGATGACCAGCATCTGCACCGCGACCATCGCGGCGACCACGCGCGTGAACAGGCCGGCCGCCAGCATCAGCCCGCCCACGCCCTCGAGGATGGCGACCAACCAGCCGAGCAGCTCGGCGCCCGGCAGGTGCAGCACGTTGGCGATCAGGTTGACCGAGCCCTTCATCGGGTCGGCCATGCTGCCGTGGCTGCGGCCCAGCAGCTTGGGCAGGCCGTGGGTCACGAGCATCAGGCCGAAAGCCAGGCGCAGCAGCGCGTAGCTCAGCGGCTCGAAGCGGTCATAGGTGCCGCGCAGGCGCGGAAAGATCAACTGCATGGGGGTCGCTCCTCGGGGGGAAAAGGTGACGAGGCGCGGCGGGATGGCCGCGCGCTGGCAGTCTCTCTGTTCTGCATTGGCGAATAAATATGCGAATTTCGTCAATACAATTCAACACAGGCCAACAATTCGCCGAGCTCATTCCATGGACCGCTTCGATGCCATGCGCCTGTTCACCCGCATCGTGGAGCTCGGCAGCTTCACGCAGGCCGCGGCCGCGCTCGAGCTGCCGCGCGCCACGGCCACCCACGCGATCAAGGAGCTCGAGGCCCGGCTGCAGGTGCGCCTGCTCGAGCGCACCACGCGCCAGGTGCGCACCACGGTCGACGGCCAGGCCTACTACGAGCGCTGCCGCCACCTGCTGCTCGAACTCGAGGACGCCGAGTCCTCGCTCGCACAGCTCGCGGTCAATCCGCGCGGGCGGCTGCGCATCGACATCCATGGCGCGGCCGCCAACGACATCGTGCTGCCGCGCATCGGCGACTTCCATGCGCGCTATCCGAACATCGTGCTCGCCGTGGGCAGCGGCGACCGGCTCGTGGAGCTGGTGCGCGAAGGCGTGGATTGCGTGGTGCGCGCGGGCGAGCCCAAGGACTCCTCGCTGGTCACGCGCCGGCTCGCGCTGCTGCCGCAAGTGACCTGCGCGAGCCCGGCCTACCTGGCCGAACGCGGCACGCCGCTGACACCGGCCGACCTGCTGAGCCAGCAGCACCTGGCGGTGAACTTCTTCTCGTCCTCGCGGCCCGACCACTTCCCCTACCTGTTCGAGGTCAACGGGCGCGTCGAGCAGGTCGTGCTGCCCGACTGGATCAGCGTGAACAACGCCGACAGCTACAAGACCTGCGCCGAGCAGGGCTGCGGGATCATCCAGGTGCCGCGCTATCACATCGAGCGCCAGCTGCGCGCCGGCACGCTGGTCGAGATCCTCGCCGGCACGCCCTGCCCGCCGATGGTCTATTCGGTGCTCTACCCGCAGCACCGGCTGCTGTCGCCGCGCGTGCGGGTGTTCGTGGACTGGGTGACGGCGCTCTATGCCGAGCGCTTCGGCGCGCTCAGGTAGCGGCGCCCTCGTGCGCCTACACGACCGGCACCGTGCCGCCGTCGATCACGTACTCGCTGCCGTGGATCGAGGCCGCGCGCCGCGACACCAGGAAGGCCACGAGTTCGGCCACCTCCTCGGGCAGGCCGGGCCGGCCGATCGGGATGCCGCCGAGCGCATCCATCACGCCCTGACGCGCGCTCGCATAGTCGCTGCCCGCGCCCGCCGCGAGCCGCTCGACGAAGGCGCGCGCGGCGCCGGTCTCGATGTAGCCCGGCGCCACCGTGTTCACGCGCACGCCGCGCGGGCCGAACTCCTTCGACAGGCCCTTGCTGTAGGTGCTGAGCGCCGCCTTGGCCGCGGCATAGGCGAGCGTGGATTCGTACAGCGGCAGCCGGCGCTGGATCGAGGAGATGTGCACGATGCTGCCCTCGCCCTGCGCGAGCATCGAAGGCAGGAAGGCGCGGTCCAGCCGCACCGCCGCGAGCAGGTTGGTGTCGAGCGCCGCCTGCCATTGCGCGTCGTCGAGCGCGAGCGCGCCGCCGGGCGAGGCGCCCGAGC
>NZ_JBZAYE010000714.1:0-3503 GCF_058244205.1 Variovorax sp. 20P10.2.4 | reverse complement strand
CGGCGAGGTGGTCTACGGCATCAACACCGGCTTCGGCAAGCTCGCGCAGACCATCATTCCGCCCGAGCGCCTGGCCGAGCTGCAGCGCAACCTCGTGCTCTCGCACAGCGTCGGCACCGGCGTGCCGCTGCCCGACGGCGTGGTGCGGCTGGTGCTCGCCACCAAGGCCGTGAGCCTGGCGCGCGGCCATTCGGGCGTGCGGCCCGAGATCGTCGATGCGCTGCTCGCGCTGTTCAACGCGGGCCTTCTGCCGCGCATCCCGAGCAAGGGCTCGGTCGGCGCCTCGGGCGACCTCGCGCCGCTGGCCCACATGGCCTGCGTGCTGATCGGCGAGGGCGAGGTCGGCACGCCCGAGGGCGAGACCATTGGCGGCACCGAGGCCATGCGCCGCATCGGCCTCGCGCCCTTCGTGCTCGGCCCCAAGGAAGGCCTGGCGCTGCTCAACGGCACGCAGGTGTCGACCGCGCTCGCGCTGGCGGGCCTGTTCGGCGCCGAGGACGTGTTCGCCGCCGGCCTGATGGCGGGCGCGCTCTCGCTCGAGGCGATCCAGGGCTCGATCAAGCCCTTCGACGAGCGCATCCACGCCGCGCGCGGCCAGCCGGGCCAGATCGCGGTGGCGGGCGCGGTGCGCGCGCTGCTCGAGGGCAGTGACATCGTGCCCTCGCACGCCGACTGCGGCCGCGTGCAGGACCCGTACTCGATCCGCTGCGTGCCCCAGGTCATGGGCGCCTGCCTCGACAACCTCGCGCATGCGGCGCGGGTGCTGCGCATCGAGGCCAACGCGGCGTCGGACAACCCGCTGGTCTTCAGCGACACCGGCGACGTGATCTCGGGCGGCAACTTCCACGCCGAGCCCGTGGCCTTCGCGGCCGACATCATCGCGCTGGCGGTGAGCGAGATCGGCGCCATCTCCGAGCGCCGGCTCGCGCTGCTGCTCGACTCGGGCCTCTCGGGCCTGCCGCCCTTCCTGGTGCGCGACGGCGGCGTCAACTCCGGTTTCATGATCGCGCAGGTCACGGCCGCGGCGCTGGCCTCCGAGAACAAGTCGCTGGCCCATCCGGCCAGCGTCGACAGCCTGCCGACCTCGGCCAACCAGGAAGACCACGTGTCGATGGCCACCTTCGCGGGCCGCCGCCTGGCCGAGATGGTCGACAACACCGCGGTGGTGGTCGGCATCGAGGCCATGGGCGCCTGCCAGGGCATCGAGCTCAAGCGCAACGCCGACAGCCCGCGCAGCTCCGCGCTGGTCGAGGCCGAGTTCGCCGCCATCCGCGAGCGCGTGGCCTTCATCGAGCAGGACCGCTTCATGGCGCCCGACGTCGAAGCCATGCGCCTGTGGGCCCGCCGCGGCGACTGGGCCGCGCCGCTGGCCGCCGTGCTGCCGAGCCGCGCCTGAACCCTCCCCCGATTCCTCGTCCGACCTTCCTTGCCATCGAAAGGACTCCCGCCATGAACGCACCCGACAAATTCATCGCCGCCAACGCTGCCACCGGTGCCGATCCGCGCCACGACCCCACGCGCGTGATCCGCGCCCCGCGCGGCAGCCAGCTGAACTGCAAGAGCTGGCTCACCGAGGCGCCGTTCCGCATGCTGCAGAACAACCTCGACCCCGAGGTGGCCGAGCGGCCGCAGGACCTCGTGGTCTACGGCGGCATCGGCCGCGCCGCGCGCAACTGGGAATGCTTCGACCAGATCCTCGCCTCGCTGAAGGAGCTCGAGGACGACGAGACCCTGCTGATCCAGTCGGGCAAGCCGGTGGGCGTGTTCAAGACGCACGAGAACGCGCCGCGCGTGCTGCTCGCCAACTCGAACCTGGTGCCGCAGTGGGCCAACTGGGAGCACTTCAACGAGCTCGACCGCAAGGGCCTCTTCATGTACGGCCAGATGACGGCCGGCAGCTGGATCTACATCGGCAGCCAGGGCATCGTGCAGGGCACCTTCGAGACCTTCGTCGAGGCCGGCCGCCAGCACTACGGCAACAGCCTCGCGGGCAAGTGGATCCTCACGGCCGGCCTCGGCGGCATGGGTGGCGCGCAGCCGCTCGCGGCCACGCTCGCGGGGGCGGTCTCGCTCAACATCGAGTGCCAGCAGTCGAGCATCGACTTCCGCCTGCGCACCCGCTATGTCGACAAGCAGGCGCGCGACATCGACCATGCGTTCGAACTGATCAAGCAGCACTGCGACGCCAAGGAAGCGGTGTCGATCGCGCTGCTGGGCAACGCGGCCGAGATCCTGCCGGAACTGGTGAAGCGCGCGAAGGCCGGCGGCCTCAAGCCCGACCTCGTGACCGACCAGACCTCGGCGCACGACCTGATCAACGGCTACCTGCCCGCGGGCTGGAGCGTGGCGCAATGGCAGGCCGCGATGAAGGACGAGTCGCAGCATGCCGCGCTCAAGAAGGCGGCCGCGCAGTCGTGCGCGGTGCACGTGCAGGCCATGCTCGACTTCCAGGCCATGGGCATCCCGACCGTCGACTACGGCAACAACATCCGCCAGGTGGCCTTCGACGAGGGCGTGAAGAACGCCTTCGACTTCCCGGGCTTCGTGCCGGCCTACATCCGGCCGCTGTTCTGCGAGGGCAAGGGCCCGTTCCGCTGGGTCGCGCTGTCGGGCGATCCGGAAGACATCTACAAGACCGACGCCAAGATCAAGGAGCTGTTCCCCGAGAACACCCACACGCACCGCTGGCTCGACATGGCGCGCGAGCGCATCAGCTTCCAGGGCCTGCCCGCGCGCATCTGCTGGCTGGGCCTGGGCGAGCGCCACAGGGCCGGCCTGGCCTTCAACGAGATGGTGAAGTCGGGCGAGCTCAAGGGCCCGATCGTGATCGGCCGCGACCACCTCGACACCGGCTCGGTCGCCAGCCCCAACCGCGAGACCGAGGCGATGAAGGACGGCACCGATGCCGTGAGCGACTGGCCGCTGCTCAACGCGCTGCTCAACACCGCGGGCGGCGCCACCTGGGTCAGCCTGCACCACGGCGGCGGCGTGGGCATGGGCTACTCGCAGCATTCGGGCGTGGTGATCGTCTGCGACGGCACCGATGCCGCCGCCAGGCGCATCGAGCGCGTGCTGTTCAACGACCCCGCCACCGGCGTGATGCGCCATGCCGACGCGGGCTACGACATCGCCGTGGCCACCGCGAAGAAGCAGGGCCTGAAGCTGCCGATGATCAAGGGCTGAGCATGGCCGGCGGCACGCAGCGCTTCTCGCGCGCCACCTTGCCCGTCACGCCGTGGAAGAACGGCGGCGGCACCACGCAGGAGATCGCCTGCTGGCCGGCCGGCGCCGGGCTCGAGGACTTCGGCTGGCGCGTGAGCATCGCCAGCATCGCGCAGGCCGGGCCGTTCTCGCGCTTCGCGGGCATCGACCGCAGCATCATGCTGCTCGAGGGCGACGGCGTGCGGCTGCGCTCGGCCGACGGCGCCATCGACCACCGGCTCGACGCGCCGCACCGGCCCTTCGCCTTCAGCGGCGACACCGCGCTCGATTGCACGCTGCTG
>NZ_JBZAYE010000713.1:0-3506 GCF_058244205.1 Variovorax sp. 20P10.2.4 | reverse complement strand
GCGCACAACAGGCCCGGCAGCAGGTGCTGCCACATCACGAGCATCAGGCCCGCGAGCATCAGCAGGTAGCTGGCGATCACCACGTTGCGCGGCGCGCTGCCGCTGCGTGGCGGCACGGGAGCGATGGGGGCGGTGGGCAGGGGCTTGGTCATCCGGGAGGGCGCTCGCGCGTCGAAACCCGGTTCGTTCAGGCGACGACCACGGCCGCGCACTCGCCGCGCTCGGCGATGACGCCGATCTCGTGCACCGTCTCGCCGGCGGCGCGCAGCGTGGCGGCGCAGGCGGCGGCCTCGGCCGCGTCGATCACCACCACCATGCCGATGCCGTTGTTGAAGGTGCGGTTCATCTCGATGTCGTCGATGCCGGCCACCTTCTGCAGCCAGGCGAACAGCTCGGTCTGCGGCCAGCTGCCCTTCTTCAGGTGGGCGGCCGTGCCTTCGGGCAGCACGCGCGGGATGTTCTCGAGCAGGCCGCCGCCGGTGATGTGGGCCAGCGCCTTGATCGGGTGCTTGCCGAGTGCCTCGAGCACCGGCTTCACGTAGAGGTGGGTGGGCTCCATCACGGCCTCGCGGAAGGGCTTGCCGTCGAGCGTGGCGGGCAGGTCCGTTCCGGCGCGCTCGATCACCTTGCGCACCAGGCTGAAACCGTTGGAATGCACGCCGGCCGAGGCCAGGCCCAGCACCACGTCGCCGGGCTTGACGTTCTGGCCGGTCAGGATCTTCGACTTCTCGACCGCGCCGACCGCGAAGCCCGCCAGGTCGTACTCGCCGGCCGGGTACATGCCGGGCATTTCGGCGGTTTCGCCGCCGATCAGCGCGCAGCCCGAGAGCTCGCAGCCGCGCGCGATGCCGCCCACCACCGCCGCGGCGGTGTCGACGTCGAGCTTGCCGCAGGCGAAGTAGTCGAGGAAGAACAGCGGCTCGGCGCCCTGCACCAGCACGTCGTTGACGCTCATGGCCACCAGGTCGATGCCGACCGTGTCGTGCATGTTCCACTCGAAGGCCAGCTTGAGCTTGGTGCCCACGCCGTCGGTGCCGCTCACCAGCACCGGCTCCTTGTAGCGCTTGGGCACCTCGAACAGCGCGCCGAAACCGCCGATGCCGGCCAGCACGCCTTCGCGCATGGTTTTCTTCGCGAGCGGCTTGATGCGGTCGACCAGCGCGTCGCCGGCATCGATGTCGACGCCGGCGTCCTTGTAGCTGAGCGGAGTGGGCAGAGGGGAGGTCATGGCTGGTTGGGAGCGAGAGGAATGGAAAGCGCACCGGCCGCGATGGCACCCCGGGGGGAGGGTCAAAGGGCGAAACGGCCGGGCCGATAGAATTCCGGACGATTTTACGGGCGTTGACCGCCCCCTCCATGAACCTTCCCGGGATGAAACAGCTCGCGCTCGATATCGGCATCGCGACGGGCCCCAGCTTCGACGCCTTCTTTGCCGGCCCGAACGAGGCGGCGCTGCGGCACCTGCAACTGTGGGTGGGCGGCGCCGGCAGTCCGGCGCTCCACTCGCCCGTGCCGACCTACCTGTGGGGCGAAAGCGGCAGCGGCAAGACCCACCTGCTCGAATCGGTGCGCGTGGCGCTGCGCGAGCAGGGCGCCAGCGTGGGCTGGCTGCACGCCGGCCTGCTGGAGCCGCCCGAGTTCGACGAGCGCTGGGTCGCCGTGCTGCTCGACGACGTGCACCTCTACACCGCCGTGCAGCAGCACGCGGCCTTCAACTGGTTCGTCAACGCGCAGAGCCTGCAGCGTGGCGTGGTGGCCGCGGGCGCGCTGCCGCCGGCCGACCTGCCGCTGCGCGAGGACCTGCGCACCCGCCTCGGCTGGGGCCACGTGTTCCACCTGCAGGTGCTCGGCGAGAGCGAACGACGCGCCGTGCTGCGCCAGGCCGCCGATGCGCGCGGCGTGATGCTGTCCGACGATGTCCTCGACTACATGCTGCACCGCTTCAGCCGCGACCTCGGCAGCCTGATGGAGCTGCTCACGCAGCTCGACGGCTATGCGCTGCAGACGCAACGCGCGATCACCATTCCGTTGATCCGCTCCATGCTCGAAAACGAATAAGAAGAACCCTTCTCAACCAATGATCAAGAAATTCATCGACAAGCTGCTCGGCAAATCCGCCGGCGGCGCACAGGGAAAGAGCCGCTTCGGCAAGCGCGAGGAAGTGCCGGCGGAGGTTCACCGGATCGATCCGGCCCTGGTCGACGAACGCGCGAAGAACGTGGTCACCACCCTGCAGCAGGCCGGCTTCGAGGCCTACGTGGTGGGCGGCGCGGTGCGCGACCTGCTGCTGGGCCTGCGGCCCAAGGACTTCGACGTGGCGACCAATGCCACGCCCGAGCAGGTCAAGGGGCTGTTCCGCCGCGCCTTCATCATCGGGCGGCGCTTCCGCATCGTGCACGTGGTGTACGGGCGCGGCCGCGAGCACGAGGTGATCGAGGTCTCGACCTTCCGCGCCTACATGGATGCCGCCGCCGCCGGCCAGGTCAGCGGCAACGAGCGCACCAGCAAGGGCGAGCTCGCGGGCATGACCCATGCCGTGGACGCCAGCGGCCGCGTGCTGCGCGACAACGTCTGGGGTCCCCAGGAGGAAGACGCCGCGCGCCGCGACTTCACCGTCAACGCGATGTACTACGACCCGGCGCGGCAGGTGGTGATCGACTACCACCACGGCATCCGCGATGCCCAGAAGCTGGTGCTGCGCATGATCGGCGACCCGGCCGTGCGCTACCGCGAGGACCCGGTGCGCATCATCCGCGCCATCCGCTTCTCGGCCAAGCTCGCGGCCCTGGGCTTCAAGCTCGAGCCCAAGACCGGCGCGCCGCTGGTCGAGTCGAGCAAGCTGCTGGCCGACGTGCCGCAGAGCCGCCTGTTCGACGAGATGCTCAAGCTGCTGCAGACCGGCCACGCGATCGCCACCGTCGAGCAGCTGCGCAAGCTGGGCCTGTCCAGGGGCATCTATCCGCTGCTCGACGTAGTGGTGGAGCGCGCCGACCTGCCGTTCGTGAAGGCCGCGCTGCAGGACACCGACCGCCGCGTCGGCGAGGGCAAGCCGGTGGCGCCGAGCTTCCTGCTGGCCTGCGTGCTGTGGGCCGACGTGCGCGACGGCTGGGCCCAGCGCCAGGAAGGCCGCAACGGCCAGCGCGCGCAGCCGCCGTTCCCGGCGCTGCAGGACGCGATCGACGACGTGTTCAACGCGCGCATCGGCGACGTCTCGGGCCGCGGCAAGCTGGCCGCCGACATGCGCGAGATCTGGATGATGCAGCCGCGCTTCGACAAGCGCACCGGCTCCACGCCCTACAGCCTGGTCGAGCAGGCGCGCTTCCGTGCCGCCTTCGACTTCATGCGTCTGCGCGCCGACGTCGGCGAGGTCAGCGAGGCCATCGCCGAGTGGTGGCAGGAGTTCAGCACCTCGGACGACACGCGGCGCCAGGACCTGCTGGACCAGGTGCGCGACGAACAGAAGACGCGCCAGCGCGTGCGGGTGCGCAACACCGCGCCCGCGGCAG